>JBGTRP010001042.1:0-2425 GCA_041940685.1 Acanthopleuribacteraceae bacterium | reverse complement strand
ACGAACTCCAGGCCCAACCCACGATTGGCGCCCGTAATGAGAACCGTTTTCACTTCAAGCTCCTTCTATGCCAACCCCTGACTCCATCTGCCGAGATTCTGTAGGGACGCCCGGTAAGGCCGACCAACCCCGGCGGTCTCGTTGAACCAAGAACGGGCACTCGGCATTCCATGAGACAAACCCCCAGGTCCTAGCGGAAAAAATTCTCCCGCTTACTCCTGGCATATGGAGCCTGGACTCTTGAAACCGCCGCCTCGGCGTTCCAAAAACACCACCCGAAAGTTTTGGATTGGACCGCCAAGCCGCCGAAACCACTTCATTGTAGCAAAACAAACCCTGGGCAAAACCCAAAATCAGCGTCTTCTCAGCGCGCTCAAAACGCCCCACAGCATCAGGCCCACGTTGAGCGCGGCCACCACCGTCGCCGTACAGGCAAACAACCAAAAGGGAACGGACTCCGGACTGGTCCAGACCAAAGAGGCCAAAACCCGCACATCCGAGTAGAGCCCGTTGGAAAGCTGTTCGTAATGAAAGATGTAGCGCGTATCGCTGAAACCGGAATAACAAATCAGGATGCCCAGGATCTGAACGTAAAAGCGTTGCGCTTTTTCGGAAAAGCGTTTCATCAATAGGGTGAGCCAAATCATGCCGCCGGGAATGACGGCGCTAATCAGATAACCGACATTCCAGTTCTGCAGAAGCTCGCCATGTCCGGCCGTGGAGAGAAACAGCGGCTTGAACATAAAATAAAGACCCACGAAAAAGAAAACCAACAGCACCCAGATCACCCTGCGGGTGGAGGCATCGCGGGTAGAGGCCCTCAGTAAAAGCGCGCCCATAATGGCGGGTCCCAGTAAGCCGCCCAGAAGGGTCAAAGGCCGAAGCCCGCCCGCGGTAATGGCCACGCCCCCTTTCATCAGCTCCATTTGGAACCAGAAAAAGCGGCCGCCGCTCAACACGGTAAACAGGCCATGGCCCATTTCATGCACGAAGATCCCTAAATTCCGAGCGGGTAAGGTGAGCCAATTGACGGGGTTTGCCGCGCGTGGAATAAAAAAGGGAAGCACAATCCAAAAAATAAAAAAGAAGACCATCAAGCCGATCAGGGTGCCGCGGTGGTCGTCCCTCGCCACCTCACGCCGCGGTCCTTCTTCCTTGAGTTGTTGCGACTCTAACACCGCGCGCGCCCTCCCCGAAGGTTTCGATGCCCCGGCTCCATTCAGGAACCCAATACCAGGTTAAACGAAAAAAAAATACTTATGCCGCAAGAGAGACCCATTTCAATTCGCACCGGGAACTTCATCGCACACTCGGAAAAGACCGGATTGAAGCCGGAAAAAGGCCACGCGATCAGACCCCCACCGCCTCGATGCGGGGGTCCATGATCCGCTTCCATAAAAAGGGGAAAAGCGCGATCAGCATCATGCCCGCGTAGCCCGTGGGCATTTGTGGCGCCTCGTCCACATGGCGCAGGGTTTGGTAGCGGCGATGCGAGCCGGCATGGTGATCGGAATGGCGGCCCAAACCAAAAAGCAGGCAATTGGTCACCACTTCGCTGGCGTTCCATGAGTGTCGGGGCTCTACCTTTTCATACTTGCCGGCGCCGGTTTCACGGCGCCGCAGTCCGTAATGCTCCACGTAGTTGACCAACTCCAGCAGGGAAAAGGCCACCAGGCTTTGGGCAAAGAAAAACAGGGCGGCCAACCAGCCCCAAACCGCTCCGAGGGCGAGCCCGAAAGCAATGGGCAAAAACACGAACCAAATCATGGCGTTCTCCCAGGACCAGACACTTTTGTCCTTGCGGGCCAACCGCCGCGCCTCCAAATGCCAAGCGTGAACAAAGCTACCGATTACCGTACGGAAATAAAATCGATAGAAGGATTCGCCCTTGCGCGCGGTCGCCGGGTCCTCGGGCGTGCCCACGCGCGCGTGGTGTCCTCGGTTGTGTTCGATAAAAAAGTGCATGTAGCTGACCGTTAACAGCAAGGTCTTCGAGAGGGTCTGCTCCAACCGGTTGGAGCGATGGCCCAATTCATGGGCCACGGTGATGCCCATCCCCCCGGTCACGGTTCCGAACGAAAAGGCGAAGCCCGCGAATTCCCACCATCGCAGAGGTTCGGAGGCCGCCACATGCGCGCCCCAAATCACTAACGCGTATTGTAAGGGCACGTAAAACATGGTGATCAGGCGAAAGAACTTTTGGTCGCGCAGGTCCTTGTAGCGGCTCTCGGGGAAGTTGCTCTCCCGCACCCCGACCCAAAGATCGACCAGGGGGATCAAACCGAAAATGAAGAAGGGCGTGAAGAAAACACCCAAGGGTTGGCACTCGGAAGAGTCACTATTTGAAGCGGGCAATCACTTGTCGTATTTGTCGCGTCGCGCCGAAAGCTGGTGCAGGTGGCGCGCGGCCAGCTCCTTGCCGGTG
>JBGTRP010001041.1:0-2426 GCA_041940685.1 Acanthopleuribacteraceae bacterium | reverse complement strand
TCGGGCAATTTTGCTCACGGGCCGAGGACGCGGCTTTTGTGCGGGCCAAGACCTCGCCGCGGTGCTTCCGCGCGAGGGCGAGGCGGAACGGGATCTGGGCGAGATCGTAAAAGCTTGCTACAGCCCCATCATCCGCCTCCTGCGCGCCACCGAAAAACCCATCGTCTGTGCGGTGAACGGCATCGCCGCGGGCGCGGGCGCCAACCTGGCTCTCGCTTGCGACTTCGTGCTGGCCTCGGAAAAGGCCTCCTTCATCCAATCATTTTGTAAAATCGGTCTCGTTCCCGACAGCGGCGGCAGCTTTTTCCTACCCCGCCTGGTAGGCCTGCCCCGCGCGACCGCAATGGCCATGTTGGGAGAGAAGCTCCCGGCGCCGAAAGCCGCTGAAATCGGGCTGATCCACCAGGTCTGCGAGGATGGCGCCCTGATGGAGGAAGCCGGGAAACTGGCCCGTTATCTGGCCACCCAACCCACCCGCGGCCTGGGCTACATCAAACGCGCGCTCAATCAGTCGCTTCAAAACGACCTGGAGCGCCAGCTTGAATTGGAAGCGGAATTACAGGGTAAGGCAGGCCGCACCGAGGATTATCGGGAAGGGGTGCGGGCCTTCATCGAGAAACGCAAACCCAATTTTAAAGGGAGCTGAGCATGAGCCCTTTGAACCGCAAAACCAAAATCGCCGTGCTTGGCGCGGGAACCATGGGCTCGGGCATCGCTCAGGTAGCGGCCACACACGGCCACCCGGTTTGTCTCTACGATGTCCACGCGGAAGCCCTGGAGAAAGCGCGCACCGGTTTGAGTCGCATCCTGCAGCGCCTTGCCGCGAAGGGCCGGATCAGCGAAAGCCAGGCCGACGCCATTTTAGGCCGCATCCAATTCTGCGCCACTCCGCAAGAAACCGAGGGTTCCGGCCTCGTCATCGAGGCGGTGGTCGAAAATCTAGATATCAAGCAGGAAATGTTTCTCACCATGGAGAACCTGATTCCAGAAGATGGTATTTTGGCCACCAATACCTCCAGCCTTTCGGTTGCCTCGATCGCCTCCGGTTGCAACCGACCGGAACGGGTCTTGGGCGCCCACTTCTTCAACCCCGCGCCGCTGATGCCGCTGGTCGAAATCATTCCGGGCCTGGAGACCGCGCAAAGGGTCATCGGGGAAACGCGTCAGCTTATCGATGCCTGGGGCAAGACCACCGTGCTGGCCAAGGATACGCCCGGGTTCATCGTCAACCGGGTGGCGCGGCCGTTTTACGGCGAGGCGATCCGAATGGTAGAAGAAGGCGTGGCGGATCCGGCCACGGTCGACTGGGCCATGCGCGAAAAGGGAGGATTCCGCATGGGTCCCTTCGAATTGATGGACTTCATCGGCAACGACATCAACCTCAAGGTCACCGAAACCGTGTATGAAGCCTTTTTTTACGACCCGCGCTATCGGCCGTCCTTTACGCAGAAGCGTCTGGTGGAGGCGCGCCGCCTGGGCCGCAAGGCCGGACGCGGTTATTACGACTACACGGAAAACGCGGCAAAACCCGAGCCGAATCGCGATCATGCGCTGGCCGATGAGGTCTGTTTCCGCATTTTGGCCATGCTCATCAACGAGGCCGCGGACGCGGTTTTTTGGCGGGTCGCCACCCCTCGGGACATTGACCTGGCCATGACCAAGGGCGTGAACTATCCCAAGGGCCTTTTGGCCTGGGGCGAAGAGATCGGGTTGGCCCGGGTTCTGGATCGCATGCGCGCGCTTCAGGAAGCGTACGGCGAGGATCGCTACCGGCCCAGCCCCTTGTTAAAGCGCCTGGTAGACCAAGGCCGCGGGTTTTTTAACTAGCGGGATGCGACGGGGGCGCCTAGCCCAGCCGTTCGAGATAATATGGCAGAATCCTTTCGGCATCTCTCAGAAGACAGAGATCAGAGGACGGAGGTCAGAGGCCAGAAACACATTCGATTCCCGCTGGTTTCTGAAATCTTCCCTCTTGGCGCTCTAAAAACACCACACACGATTAAAGATTTTGACCGCCAAGGCGGTTAGAGGGAGGTCGCGCTCCATGAGTGAGGAAACGGAGGTAGCCCAGGCCCGCGCCCGGGTCGCCTACATGCTCGAAAACGACGCCTTCAGCCAGTGGATGGGCCTCGAATTGCTGAATGTGGCGCCCGGTCGCGTTTCCGCGCGCATGCGCATCAGGGACGATATGCTCAACGGGTTCAAGGTGGGCCACGGCGGCATTACCTTTGCCTTTGCCGATAGCGTGCTGGCATTTGCCTCCAACACTCATGGCCGTCTGACGGTAAGCATCGAGAACAGCATCGCCTACCCCGCCAAGGTGGTGGCCGGCGACGTCCTGACCGCCAGCGCGGAAGAGTTGAGCGCGGGCTTCCGCATCGCCACCTATCAGGTGATCGTCAGCAAGCAGGACGGCGCGCGGGTCG
>JBGTRP010001040.1:0-2436 GCA_041940685.1 Acanthopleuribacteraceae bacterium | reverse complement strand
CAGCAGCCCGCATCTTCATCGAACACCTCCAAATGTAATCAAGCCCGTCTTGCCGCGGACCCGCACTGCCCCTGCCATCGCCATGGGACCCCATGGGATCCCATGCGATCCCATGCGATCCGACCCTTCATCTTTGGCCCCCATCTTACCCGGATCTGGGCTTCTCAGTCAGCCGTCGACCGTTGATAATGAGGGCATGCGTCACCTCTCATTAGCTTTGCTACTCGTCCTCATCGTCGGTTGCCAGATTCCGCCCGCAGAGCATGCCGGCTCCGGGGCGTCAGGCCAGCGATCGGCGGCACCACCCCCGGCCGAGTTGTGGCCCACATTCCGAGGCCTCGCAGCGGCTGGGGTTGCCGATGGTCAGCACCTACCTGATCGCTGGAACGGCGAGACCGGGGAGCACGTCCTGTGGAAGGTCCCGGTGCCCGGCCTGGCCCATTCAAGCCCCGTCATTTGGGGAGACCGCCTGTTCGTGACCACCGCGGTCAGCTCCAAGCAAGACGCGAGCTTTCGCCACGGACTCTACGGCGCCGGCGATGCCTCTCCCGATCAGACCGTTCACCGCTGGCAACTATGGTGCCTGGACAAACATACGGGAAAGGTGATTTGGCAGCATACCGCGCATGAGGGCGTACCCAAGGACAAGCGTCATATCAAGGCAACCTACGCCAACGCATCGCCCGCGGTAGACGGCAGGTACGTGGCCGCCATGTTCGGGTCCGAGGGTCTCTACGTATACGACATGAAGGGTGAGCTTCTGTGGAAGCGCGACTTCGGCATCCTCAATCTGGGCGCCTACGACGCGCCCACTTATGAATGGGGCTCGGCAAGCTCGCCGATTTTCCACAAGGGCCTGGTCATTCTGCAATGCGATACCCAGGCCGAGGATTTCATCGTTGCTTGCGACGCGCGCACGGGCCGCATCGTTTGGAAAACCCAGCGCGATGAATTGCCGTCCTGGGGCACGCCTACCATTTACGAGGGCTCCGGACGTGAAGAACTGATCACCAACGCGTCCAAATTCATTCGCGGCTACGATCCCATGACCGGAAAGGAACTGTGGCGGCTTGGGGGCAGTTCCCAAATAACCGCGCCCACGCCCATCTACCACGACAATCTGATCGTGGTAACCAGCGGCAGACGCCCGGTGAAACCGATTTTTGTGCTCCGCGCCGGGGCCGAGGGCGATATCAGCCTGGATGAGGGTCAGACCAGCAGCGATGCCGTGGTCTGGAGCAAAACGGGCCGCGGACCCTATATGCCCACGCCAATTATTTACCGGGACCTGCTCTATACGCTGAACAATGACGGCGTCTTTTTCTGTTACCGCTTGCGGAGCGGGGAGGATCTCTACCGCAAGCGCCTGCCGCATGTGGGCGGTGGATTCAGCGCGTCTCCCGTGGCCGCGGACGGCAAGCTCTACCTGCCGGGCGAGGATGGCGAGATCTTTGTGGTCAATGCCGGGGAAGAGTACCAACTGTTGGCCACCAACGCTCTGGGTGAACGGATCATGGCCAGCCCCGCGCTCTCCAGCGGCATGATGTTCGTACGCGCCGAGCATCATTTGTTCGCCATCGGCAAATGAGCGCCGCGACATTTTGCCATCCATGATGCGGTAGGCGAATCATCCGCCAAGCCGATCGGGGTTGTTCGGCCGCGGGTTCCCGTTATATGCTGTCTAGTCCCGGCAACACGCGAATCACCCTCTTATCGATGCTCTCACCCTTCATCTTCTGCTTGCATGCTATTTTGCGGTGAACCTTATGCCAACCAGCCAGACCCTACCGGGTTTCCAAGCACGGCCCTATCTCAAGCAAGGCTGTGAGCCGTTTTTTTATGCGGAGGGGAATCAAGAGGTGGCCTGCTTTATTCACGGATTTACCGGTAGCCCCGCGGATTTCCGCAATTATGTGGAACCCTATCGCTCGGCCGGTTACGATGTGGCCGCGCCACTCCTGCCGGGCCATGGAACCCATGTCCGCTTCCTGGAGGGCCTCACTTATAAGGAACTCACCATTCCCCTGTTGCCCCTGCAAAAACATCTGCACGGCCATTATCGGCGGGTCCACCTCGTGGGTTTGAGTTACGGCGCGGTGCTGGCCACCGATCTCTGCGCCCGGCAGTCGCCCGCGACCTTGAGTTTGTTTGCGCCCGCGTTCTTTTTGTCCAATGGCGTGGAAAACCAGACGCGATGGGCCAAAAATCTGGGTTTGGGCAGGTTCCAACTCAGTATCCCTAAAAAGCGCCTGAACCCCAACCGCCTGAACCATCCGGGCTCGCCCTTGTCCTACAACTCGATTCCCCTGCGGCCGATGCTCGCCCTCCATGAACGGGCCGCCTCCATCCGCGAGAAGGTCACCGCCTTGAAGCTACCGGTTTTTCATGCCCATGGCGACCTCGACCCCACCACGCCCATGGAGGCCAATCTCCGGT
>JBGTRP010001039.1:0-2436 GCA_041940685.1 Acanthopleuribacteraceae bacterium | reverse complement strand
CAGCACCTGCCCCAGGCCTCCGATGGCGAGGACGAGGAGGACCGCCTGGTGCTCTATCTCACCATGAACACGGTAGTCGCCAACCGGGGCGACCGGCCCCTGCCCATCTTCACCGTCAACGACATAGTCGTCACCACCACGGACGCCAACAATATTTTTGTGCCCTACCCCGATTGGGGCTTTGAGCCGCCCGCGGCCGGCGGTCTTGCCTACCCTTCCTATGTCCATTTTCAACCCGTGCAGGCCAACACCGCCCATTACGCCTATGTTTCCCGCATGGAAGGCGTACTGATGGCGGACCGCTCCCAGGTTCCCGCACAATCCGCGGATTACACCTTTGTCGGCAAACCCGCCACGCCCGAGCAAACCCTCCCCGCCGGAGGACAGCTCACCTTTTTGCGCGAACTCCTGGTGCTCAACAGCGGCACGGAAATTAACAACGGAATATCCTCGCTTTCCGCTTACAGCACGCTCTTCGAGTTGTTGTCGGAAGCGCCTCCGCCCGGCAGCACCTTCGTGGAAACCGGGGGCCTGAGCGCCACATTCCTGGTTCAGACCTTCAACCTACCGGGCGGGCGGATCGTGCTTGAGTACACCGATGATGTGAATTATTTCAACGGCGCGGCCTTCGTACCCTTGGAAGAGGGCCGAAGCTTTCCCATCTTCGGGGACAGCCCCATCTCCACCAGTTACACCTTCTTCTTCGGCGACGAGGGTAATGAAACCTTTCTATTACCCACGGGCCGCATGGCTTTTTCCGCGCGGGCGCTAAACTCCGAGCCTCGCTACATCGAGCTGGGCGAACAGACGCTTACCGATGAAAACGGCAATGCGCTCACCGATGAGGACGGCAACCCCATCACCGAGCTGACTCCGATCGTCATCACCAAGGACCAGGCCTACTCCGCGGGCACGCTGGAGGTGGGCGACCAGCATTACGATGTGGGTTTCACCATTCGCGATGGTAATTTACGCGGCATGATGGGCCGCGTCACCGTGGAGCGCCTCTCTCCCGAGGAACCCGTGGTAACCGGACAATTGCCACGCGGCGCCCAGGGCCGCTTCGTCTATGTCAATGTAATTCCCACCCCCAATTCCAGTAGCGATACGGGGGTCGTGGTCGCCAAGGTCCCGCCGGGCGAATACGAGATGCTCGCGGGCCGCGGGCCGCTGCACCCCATCGCGCTCCTGCCGTTCACGGTCGAGGAAGGCGCGGACCCGAACATCTCACAGGACTTCAACGTCACCCTACCGCAAGAGGTCAACTTCGAGGGCTTTTTGAACGCGGATTTCAACGTGCGCTCCTCCGGGGATTTTCTGGGCGCGGTCAGCCAACTTCAGCTTATCCGGCTCGCCCTCGCGGAAGATGTGGACGTGCTTTTCATGGCGGACACCAACCACCAGTCCATCGTGGAGGACGAATACACCAGCCTGGCTCTCGGCCTCGCGGGCTTCGACACCTCGGATGCGGCCAACGGCGTGGACAGCCTACGCGACGAGTTGGCCATCAGCCGCGCGACCGCCACGATTGGCAAGGTCGCCGGCGCTTTCGGCGACAGAGGCCGTTTCGCCCTGTTCAACCTTCCCAACGAGGATCAACAGACCTATCTGGAAGCGCCGCTTTTTGAAACCGAACCCTCGGGTTTTTATGATCGCGCCCGGGAATTGGGCGAGAACCTGGTGATTCAGGTCAACCGGCCTCGTGCTCCGGTTGGTTTGGAAACGGGGTTTTTCACCGCTATCGCTATACTTTCCGGCCTGCCGGAGAACACGCCCATCCCCGCGGACAATCCTTTCTATTTTGAAACCGCGGCCTCCGGCAGCGACACGACCTGGCTCGACTTCGACATCCTTCAACTCCTGGAAGGCAACCGCTACAGCGAATACCTGCTCGCGCGCCAGGATTGGTTCAACCTTTTACACGCCGGCATTTTCAAGCCCGCGACCGGCGGCTCCCGCCCCGGCCAAACACGCGATCTTCCCATCGGATCGGTTCGCGCCTTCGTGGCCGTGGACGACACGGACCTGCGCGATAACGACCTCGCCGAATTCTGGGATGCCGTCAAGTCCGGCGCCATGTTTGTCACCAACGGCCCGCTGATCGAGGCCAGCATCGGCAATGCGAGCTACGGTCAGACCACCAGCGCCTCGGGCGCGGGCTGCGGCGCGCGACTTCCTGGTGAATCTCGGCGTGCCCGCGTCGAAGCTCTCCACGGTCAGCTACGGCGAAGAGCGTCCGCAGTGCACCGAGGAGAACGAGCCCGAGACGCTCGCGCTCGGCGTGTCGATCCCGGCCGCGCCGCTGGCGGTCACGCCGCTCGCGTTCACGTCGACGGTGAGATCCTGCACGTCGACGGACGACTGCGTGGCCGCGTTGGCGAGGGCGATGTCCGCTTGAACCTGGGTGTTCAGGTTGGGGTACTGGCCGGTGACGTA
>JBGTRP010001038.1:0-2442 GCA_041940685.1 Acanthopleuribacteraceae bacterium | reverse complement strand
AAAACCCCGAACATATAAAATATAAATTATCAATAATCCTCAACAATATCATCCATTTTTTGCCTTTTCATGCCTATCTTCATGATCCGTTGAATCCCGGGAGCCTCAGTCACAACGGCGTGGGCGCGATCACCGAGGACGCAAAGGGACGGCTTTGGGTGGGCACCGATCACGGTTTGAACCTATTTGATCCCGAGGAAAAGAGGTTTACCCACTTTTTTCACAACGAGACCCTTGCCACCAGCCTGAGCCACAACCTGGTGATCTCGCTTTTGTCAGAAGAGAGCGGGCATCTTTGGGTAGGCACGGTAGGCGGCGGTTTGTGCTTGATGGAGGAGGAGGGCATCTTTAAACGCTTTCGGCACGATCCCCAGGACGCTGGAAGCCTCGGCAATGATGAAGTATGGGCCATCATGCGGGATTCAAGGGGCGTGCTCTGGGTAGGCACCTCGGACGGCGTCAGCTTGCGGAGACCAGGACAGGATGCATTCATCCACCTTCGCGGGGACACTAATATTGGCGGTTCCCTGAGCAACAACGGTGTTGGCGCCTTGTATGAGGATGTCAGCGGCAACGTTTGGGTTGGCACCGACGGCGGCTTAAACCGTTGGATTGAAGAAAGCGAAAGCTTCGTAACCTACCGTGTCAAGGATGGCCTGCCCGGCGATTTTATCAATGGAATTCTTGGAGATTCCCAATCCTTTCTGTGGGTCAGCACGAACGGAGGGATCGCCCGGTTCGATCCACACCAGGAATCCTTCCATTCCTTTGGGATCCATCAGGGTCTGCAAGCGTTAGAATTTTGTAATGGCTCGGCCTTTCAGGATGCAAGCGGAAACATGTACTTTGGCGGCATGAATGGTTTCAACACCTTCAATCCCTTGGAAATTCGCCTGGACCACAGGATACCCAAGGTGACCCTGACCAACTTCAGCATCCTGAACAACCCCGTACCTTTGCATTCTCCGGACGCCCCTTCCCCCCTGAAAAAGCCTATTCATCGACTGAGCGACCTAACCCTTTCCTACAAAGATGATTTGTTTTCCTTCGAGTTTTCCGGTCTCCATTTCTCCGCGCCCGAGGACAACCGCTTTGCCTATCGCCTCAAAAATTTCGATAAGAATTGGATTGAGACCAATGCCAAGAACCGTTTGGCAACCTACACCAAAGTGCCCGCGGGATCTTATGTTTTCGAGGTCAAGGCGGCCAATGCGGATGGGGTATGGGGTGAGACCCCGGCCTCGATCAGGCTGGAGATCCTGCCGCCGCTCTGGAAATCATGGTGGGCGTTTTCGCTTTACCTGCTCAGTGCAACCTTGGCCCTGGCCAGTCTCATCCGTTGGCAGCGCAACAAGCTCACGAGTCAGCAGGAACTCAACCGCAGGCTCCAACAGATTGATCGCCTCAAGGACGAGTTTATCGCCAATACCTCTCACGAGTTGCGCACCCCGCTGAACGGAATTTTGGGCATTATCGAATCCTTGCTGGATGGGGTGGCCGGGCCACTCCCAAGCCATGCGGAGGCCAACCTTTCCCTGGCGCTTACCGGCGGTAGGAGGCTGTCTCACCTTATTAATGATCTGCTCGATTTCTCTTCGTTAAAAAATCAGAGCCTGCGCTTACAAAAACGGAGGGTAGACCTGCGGTCGATTACTGATGTGGTCCTAGAAATGTCCAAACCACTGATCGAAACCAAAGACTTGGCATTGATCAATGCGGTAGAGACTGACTTTCCCATGGTGGTGGCCGATGAAAATCGACTCTACCAAATCATGCACAACCTCATTGGGAACGCACTGAAGTTCACCCTTACCGGTTGGGTCAAGGTCACGGCCAGAGTCGAGCCAGGAATGGTGGTAATTGCCGTATCCGACAGTGGAATCGGTATTCCCCGTAAGAAGTTCCCCGCTATTTTCAAATCTTTTGAACAGGTGGATGGCTCCGCGGAAAGGTTTTTCTCAGGCACCGGGCTCGGACTCGCTGTATCCAGACAGTTGGTGGAGCTACACGGTGGTAGGATCTGGGTGGAATCCGAGCCCGGCAAGGGTAGCGTATTCTCCTTTTCCCTGCCCTACGCACCCATGGAGGCCGAAGAGGTCGAGGTTTCCACGGCTCGCAAACATGGGAGGAGACCAGATTTATTGCCGCTAGCGAGACCCATGCCCGTCATCGATGAGCCGGAGAGGCATGAGGCTGGGTTTCGCATATTGATCGTCGACGATGAGCCCATCAACCGCCAGGTTCTGTACAATCACCTATCTCTTCAACGCTATCAAGTCACTCAGGCTAGAGATGGTGAAGAAGCCCTGATGCTTGTGAAACAAAAAGCCCGTTTTGATATCGTGCTCTTGGATGTCATGATGCCGGGGCTTTCCGGGTTCGAGGTCTGCAAACGGTTGAGAGAAACCTGGCCCGCCCATGAGTTGCCCATTATCTTCCTCA
>JBGTRP010001037.1:0-2444 GCA_041940685.1 Acanthopleuribacteraceae bacterium | reverse complement strand
AGGCGAGTGGCTGGCGGTTTTTCCCGGGGAACTGGGATGTAATTTTCGATGGCATCGCGGTGGTCAACATGGGCGATGCGCCGACGGATGTATGGATTGCCCAAAAAGACACGGCCAATGGCGTATTGCTGGCGCGCCAAGTCGCCACGGCCCTGGCCCCGCGGGCCAAGGCGCTCTATGTGATCGGGGATCCCAACGGTTCCGAATTCACCGCCGAGGGCGATACCTTTTTCGAGGTGACGGGCGATCAACTCTTGGGGATCACGGCCTTGCGCGGCACCCTGGGAGACGCGGAGGCCGGACTGCTGTGGTCAAATGAGGCGCGTCCAAGAAGCCGGGCCACCTCGAAACGCGATGACAAGGGCGTTTGGTTCATCGAGGATGGCTCGCTTTACGATGTGTTCGAGATGATCGGCTACAACCTGACCGTGGACCGGCTGGCGCAGATGGAGTTTTTTCGCCGATCGGGTCGCGCCCGTATGTCGGAGCTTGATCCTTCATTCCTGGAGTTCGATACCGTCGTGCGCAAGCTCATGTATTCCGATGCGCGGCTGGAGGAAATTTACGCGAGTCTTGACGCGGAAAACCGTATCCTGATCCAGGCTTATGTGGATGGAGTCAACCGCCGTATCGCCCAGGTCAACGGGAGCGCGGGTACGCCGGAATCCCTGGTTCCGCTGGAGATCTTGGCCTTTGGGCTGGCCACTGTAGAGCCTTGGACTTTCAAGGACGTGATGGCCCATACCGCGCGAACCCAACGGCAGTTCTCCATGCGCGCGGCAGGTTCGGAGCAGGTGGTCAACGGCGCCTTGCTGTTGGACCTTCAGGAGCGTTATGGCGCCGAACAGGGCGCGCTCATGTTCGACGACTTGCGCTTCATTTTCGATCCCCAAACTCAGACCATGATCCCCGATCGCGGCGGGTCAAAACAATGGCGGGGCCCCGCAAATGAATTGCCCCCGCCGGTGGCCAAAGAGAGCGCCCTGGGACTGAGCGGCTGGTTTTATGAACTTGCCAAGAAAATGGCCCGTATCGAAAAACAGCAGGTCGAAAGAGGCATCCAAGTAAAGATGGGCAGCTATGCCTGGGTGGTGGGCGGAGAAAAAACCGCTTCCGGCAATCCCATCCTTTTTTCCGGGCCTCAGGTCGGCTTTAACGCGCCTTCTTTAATGGTAGAGGGCTCCGTGGTCAGCGATGCGCTCGCGGTTTCGGGCATGTTGATTCCCGGTATTCCCGCCTTCGTGGTGGGGCGCACCCCGCATCATGCCTGGTCCTTCCAAGTGGGTCACGCGAATTCCTGGGATTACTATTTGGTCAATGAGAGCGATGTCTTCGTGGACCGCACCGAGATCATCAAGGTGCGCGGCGCCCAGGATGTGACCCTGGATGTGGAGTACACCCAACACGGCCCCGTACTGGATGAATTTGGCGATCAGCGCATGGCTTACAAGTACGCACATTACGATATCGAGTTCGACCTTGCCGGTGGGGTCTTGGGTTTGGCGCGTGCGGCCAGCGTGGAAGAATTCGGCGAGGCAGTGGCCAAATTGGGAGTTTCCCAGCATGTGCTTTACGCGGATCGCGAGGGTCACATCGCCTATTGGCACTCAGGGCGTAACCCGGTCCGCCCCCCGGGCGATTACCGCGTTCCCCAAGGGATTCTGGCCAATCAGGCAATCTTGGAGTGGGATGCGGATGTGTTGCTGCCAATTGCCCATGAAAGCAATCCGCCCGAGGGCTGGTACGCGGGCTGGAACAACAAGGCCCGGCCCGAGGATGTGGACATGGCGGCTACCTCTACCCACGGTCCCTGGCATCGAGGCCATGTGATCCGTGAGTATTTTCAAGATTTCGACCCGCAAAACCCCTGGTCTTTCGAGGATCTGACCGACTTTGCCATCGATCTGGGCGCGACTGGATCATTCGGCGCGGGCGGCAATCCGTGGGTTGTGTTGGAGGAAGCGGTGCGCGCGGCCGTGAATTCCGATCCCACGCCCGAACGCCAGGCGGCCATGGCGTTGTTCGACGCCTGGGATGGGCGCGCGGTGGCGGGCGGCCCTTCCCAATGGGTGTCCGGACCGGATCTGGCTGATCCCTCGATGCTTTTGGAGGCCATCATACCCAAGCTGTTGGAAAAAACTTTTGCCGACGAGGTCGGCGCACCCTCGCGGGATTACGACATGTTCTTCCGTTTCCACGCCATGCTGCACGGCTTCTACCCTGAGCAGGGCCTCAGCAACGGCTATGATTGGTTCAGCAACCTCGCCGACGCGGAGGCGCCCCAGACCGCGGACGGCATAATTCTGGCCGCCCTGGACGAGGCGCTCGCCGATCTGGGCCCGGCGCCCTGGGGCGTGGGCCGGCGTGGTTCCATCCAGTACAACCAGTTCCTGTTCGGCAACGTGGCGGCCATCCCCTCCATCAACTTTGCGCCCACGCCGATG
>JBGTRP010001036.1:0-2451 GCA_041940685.1 Acanthopleuribacteraceae bacterium | reverse complement strand
GTTGCCGTTGAAGTTGTAGGGCAGGTGGAGCCGCACCGTCGCCGGATCCTCAGGCGTCGCGGTCGGAATGCCGATGAAGTCGTTGATCGAGAGCGCGATCCGGCGGGCGGTCGTGAGGTCGGGGTTCCGCAACGCCAGTCGCAGCGTGCGCTGGGCGCCAAGAACAAAGCCGATCTCGCGCTCGATCAGGCCGCCCGAGGAGATCGTCGACCGCCTGATGGACCTGCAGACCGATCTGCGCGACGTCCACTGGACGCCGGCCGACAACCTGCATCTGACGCTGGTGTTCCTCGGCGCCCATCCCGGGCCGGTGCTGAGCGATGTCGACGCCGCCCTGCTCGAGATCGACACGCCGGCCTTCGAGCTGACGCTGGCCGGGGTCGGGGCGCTCGGCGGGCGCGACGCGCGGGTGGTCTATGCCGGCGTGCGCGAGAACGCGACGCTGCGCCAGCTTCACGCCAAGGCCGCGCCCATTTCCCGCACGGGCTCTCCCGCGGCTGGACCAAGCCGCGCGGCCTCGTGTCGGCGCGCCGTGGAGATCCATGAGCCTTTCCATCGGGGTTTCGGAAGGGAAAGCGTTTTTCTTGGGAGGCGAGGGCAAGATTCTTGCTGAGCACCGCGAGGGTTTCGGCCATGGCGAATGAATCCGCCTTGGGGTTCCAGACCCTTGGGAAACCATGGGCGCGGGGCAAATCTGGAAAAAGGCGGGCTATTTAGAAAAGGACTTCGCGGCTTAAATGAAAGGAAGGCCTTTCCCTTGTCCAGTAGGTGGGCATCCCTTAGAATGAGGTTTTGTGCGAGGCTTCTTGTGAGCCGATCAGAAATGCCGGGAACCGGGCAAAGGTGAGCGTAGGCTATGAGAATCCGGAGAGTTCTGGGCCTGGTCGGGCTGATCGTATTCTTCATGGGCGCCTCCATGTTGGTCAGCATGTTGGTGGGATGGTTCTACCATGACGGCAGCGCGTTCGATTTCCTGCTGAGCGCGTTCATCACCATGGCCTGCGGGGCGGCGTTGTTTATACAGAACCGCGGTTCCAGGGCCATCGATCTCTCCCTGAAAGACGGTTTCGGGATCGTGGGTTTCAGTTGGCTGGGCGCATGCCTGGTGGGGGCTCTGCCTTTCCTCATCTCGGGGTCCATTCCGGACTTTTCCATGGCTTTTTTTGAATCGGCCTCGGGTTTGACCACCACGGGCTCCACCATCCTCAGCGATATTGAGGCCCTGCCCAAGGGCATTCTGTTTTGGCGCAGTTTCCTCCACTGGCTGGGGGGCATGGGGATTATCGTGTTGTCGGTAGCCATTCTTCCCTACCTGGGCTTGGGCGGCATGCAGCTCTATAAGGCGGAATCGCCGGGGCCCACCAAGGACAAACTGCAGCCGAGGATCCAGCAGACCGCGAAGCTGCTCTGGGGCGTGTACCTGCTGGTCACCGGCGCCTGCCTGCTGTTCTTGCTGTTGGCAGGCATGAATTGGTTCGACGCGGCATGCCATACCTTTGGAACCGTGGCCACCGGCGGTTTTTCCACCTATAACGACTCCATCGCGCATTATCACTCGCCCCTGATCGAGTACATCATCATCTTTTTCATGCTCATTTGCGGAATTAGCTTTGCGCTTCATTACCGCGCATTGAGCGGCCAGGCAAGGTCCTATCTCAAAACCTCGGAGTTGCGTTTCTACCTTTCGCTGGTTCTCTGCGCCACGCTGATCATCTACGTCTCGCGGGTGGGAGAGCGGCTACCCTTGGAGCAGGACATTCGGGAGTGCCTGTTCCAGGTGGTCAGCATCATTACCACCACCGGTTACGGTACGGCCGATTTCGAGTTATGGAAGCCCATCGCTCAGATCGTGTTGTTGGGGTTGATGCTGGTGGGCGGTTGCGCGGGCAGCACGGGCGGCGGGCTGAAGGTGGTGCGCATCATGCTGCTGGGCAAATACCTCAAAAACATCCTCAAGCAACAGCTTCACCCATCCGGCGTTTTCGTCATCAAACTCGATGGCGCGATCGTCAAGCGCGAGGTGCTGCAAAACATCCTGGGTTTCTTCATGATCAGCGCCTTTATCATCATCGTCGCTACCTTCCTGCTGGCGGCCGTGGACGTGGACCTGCTGACCTCCTTTTCCGCCTCGCTCGCCTGCCTGAGCAATATCGGGCCGGGACTGGGCGACGTGGGGCCCACGGACAATTTCGGCACCATCCCAACCCTTGGAATTTGGGTGCTGAGCCTCTGCATGATCATGGGCCGGCTGGAAGTGTTCTCCCTGCTGATCCTGTTCCTGCCGCAAACCTGGCGCCGGTGAGGGCAGAGGACAGAGTGTAGAGGTCAGGTTCAAGTAGGAAAACACGGCTTTCCTTGCATCTGGCCTCAGGAATCTTGTCTCTTGGACTGCCGCCATCCCAATTCCGGTTTTGCTAGACCGGCAGGGAGGCATACCGCTAGAATGGGTGT
>JBGTRP010001035.1:0-2454 GCA_041940685.1 Acanthopleuribacteraceae bacterium | reverse complement strand
GGTGTCTACCCAGCCCGGCGCCACGCAATTGACGTTGATATTGTGGAATCCCAACTCGTTGGCCAGGGACCGGGTGAGCGCGATAATGGCGCCCTTGGAGGCCGCGTAATGGGCGTGAAACGCCTCACCGCGCTGGCCCGCGGTGGAGCTGACCAGGATCAATTTTCCCTCTTTTCTAGGTTTCATGGTCTTGGTGGCCCAATGGCAGGTGTTGTAAATGGAATCCAGGTTCACCTCGATCATCTCCCGCCATTCGGGAAAGGTCATCTCATCGATCGGCGCTTTTTTCCAGATACCCGCGTTGCCGACCACGATATCCACCGCGCCCATACGGTCCACCGCTTCTTGGAACAGGTACCGGCACGCCTTGGGGTCGGCCATGTTTCCCTTTATCGCGAGGGCATGCTTGCCCATTGCCTCCACACGGGTCTCCACCTCATTGGCGGATATCCGGTCGGAGAGATAGTTGAAGGCCACATCCGCGCCGGCTCTCGCGAGCATCAGAACCACCGCGCGCCCGATGCCTCGCGAGCCCCCGGTTACAAGGGCTTTTTTGCCTGTCAGGTCGATCATGGTAGCCAAGCCTCGATGGACGTGATGGAGAAATGGGGGAGGCCATGGTTTAGAAAGAATCCTGGCCCGGTTTTTTCAGCGGAACATGGCCTTGCGTTTCATGCGCATATGTTGCGGCGGGGCCTGCATCACGCGCGGCGGGCGTTCCAGCATGAACTGGACCCAGATATCGCCGAAAACCTTCATTTTCAATTTCTTGTTATTTTGCAGCAGGGTGAGGTTTGTGCTGAGCCGCTGGTCATCGGGCAATTTCTTCAAGCCTCTCTGGAGAACCTTAATGGCCTCTTCCTTTTCCTTGAGCTGGTAAAGCAGGTAAGCGTAAAGGCCATAGCACATGGCTTCCTTCTTATTGGCCTGAATCGCGTTTTCCATGATCTTTTTCATCATCGCGATATCTTTGCGTTTGTAATAGATAATGGCCAACATGCAGGCGCCTACATAATGTTTCATGAAGCCTTTTTTCAGGTAGCCCAACGCCGCGTCATGGTCCTTTTTGAGGTAGTAGAGCATCCCGATTTGGGAATTGAGTTGGCTGGCCACAAAGATATGGCGATTTTTGAAGGCAAAGCCGCGTTTAAGCGTTTCGATGGCGCGGTCGATCTTGTTGGCCTGGACCTCCCTCTGCATTTGCGCCAATAGAGACTCCAGCGCCGTTTGGACCCTGCGCCCCAACATGATGAAGGCGAACAAACCCAAGCCCAAGCCGAAGGGCACCGAGAGCGCCCAATGCACGCCGCCCAAGATCATTCCACCGGAAACCGCGATGAGGATTCCCAGGCTAATGGCAAGATTAATCATGACGCGATCCTCGATTTCAACGGGCCTGGCGGTTGCGTTCCCTGAGACGCCCGGCCGCCACCCCTCTTTTTTGCCCGATCGAGCACGATACTAGCACAATCGTGGAAGGGTTCGAAACTCGGATTTTCCTCTGCCAAGAACGAGAGGGGCCGACGGTCGGGCCGAAGGCAATGCCACGGGCCGGCTTCCCACGCTCGCTAGCTTACACTCAATGTAGCGGGAATCAAGCTCTTGCGATCGACCGGCGAGCGGGCGGAATTTATGGTTATCCATTTTCACGCTAGCCGCGCCGGAGACTGGCGTCCTTTCATTTGGGTCCCGCTTCAAACGGGCAGAAGGCGGGTGCGTTTTCCTGTAAAAATCGAAGCTCCGAGGTGGGAAAACAGAAGAAGATCGTCTTTTCCTTAGATCGGCCTTGTAAATTGGCCGTTCCGGCATCAATGGGTGGAGGACGGCAACCCGTCAAGAGTTTTTGCGTGGCGCGCCAATTCATAAGTGGTGCGGAAATCCGCGCCCCTTCCTGATGGTCACCATCGGGCATTCTTTAGCATGACGCTCGGGAAAAAATTACTTTTTATTTTTGTTCCAATTCCCACAATTGTTGAATATGCAACACCGCCTTTCACCGCCATGTGCTTTGTCGGGAATCCACAATCCTGTTGCCGACGGAGGCGCCAAAAAGCGGTTGAGTACTTGTTTTTAGCCCGAACTCTTGCATGGTAATCACTGGTTCCCCATGGTTGAAATTTGGTTGGCATCAAAGTTGCCCATTGCCAAAGTGTCTAGCGTTAATTTAGTTATGGTTATGTGGAACACTTCACTTCCCTACATTCGCGGAGCAGGGCATTGGGATAGAGCAGATTTTGGCGATAGCGGCCTTCCTGGTAGATGAATGTCCTCCTGAGAATTCTTCTCGAGAGGGAAAGCGGTAGGGAGAGACTGATTCCAAATCGGGGAATGTCCGCACACGGTTACCATGAACGGATGAATGATTTCTCCTGATCCCTGTCAGATTTTGCCCCTGCGATGGCAATCACTTTTTCCTGGAGTCAAAGGATGCGTTACCAGAACATTGTGATTTTC
>JBGTRP010001034.1:0-2455 GCA_041940685.1 Acanthopleuribacteraceae bacterium | reverse complement strand
CCCCTGGGAAGGCACTTGATCGATCTGCTCTCCCTTAAGGTCGTAGAAGGTGCCCCGATTGGAATCGAACTCGGCGAACCCGTTTTCGCAGGCAAAGCTGACGAAGGGAAATTCTTCCGGTTTCCGACGATGGCAGGAACTGTGTTCCCAGGTGGCGCCGAAATCCCCAAAGTCAAAGGAGGCCACGCCAGTATCAGGCGTCTCTTGATCGTCATCGTAGTGATAGCGGCTCCCCTGGTAGCTGACCGTGTTGGGCGTACCGCTGGTCGCCATGCTGGGCCCTTCCGATCCGGTGTTGAACCAGCCCCTGCCGGGCAGGCGCAAGGTCCTGCTGCCGCCCGTTCCCTGCGCGCCATGCCGCCACCGCGGCTGCCCCGTTCTCATTTGCCAAGACGCCACGACCCCGAAAAGGGTTCTGGAAACCGCGCTGGAGCTGCTGGGCGAATTGGAGGCCGCGTGACCCAACCCCCGACCAACGGGCGCGGAGTGAAAATCGCCATCCGGGTCAGCAACTGGATCGGCGACGTGGTCATGAATCTGCCGGCCATCGAAGTGGTGCGGGCCCACATGAGCGAGGCCGAAATCGTGGCCATCGGGCGGCCCTGGGCCGCGGATCTGCTGGGTTTCCGCCCCGATCTGGTGGACCGCTGTATCGTCGCTCAAGATCGACGCGCCTTGCGCCATCCCCTCGCGTTTTACCGCTATTGCCGCGCGTTGCGTAGCGAGCGGTTCGATTGGGCGCTTGCCTTTACCAGCCACCTCAAAGGCGCTCTCGCCATCTGGTCAACCCGGGCCGCCAACTCCGCGGGTTTCGGCACCGCGGAAACCTGGCCGTTCCTCAAATTCCCCCTCAGCCGGAAGTCCCTTCCCAAGGGCGGCCGCCACCAATCGCAAAACTACCTGGACCTTGTCGATTCGGTGGGCTTTTCCTACGAGCAACCACCACCGCCTTCCCTGCGCCCAAATCCTGTTCTGAATGAGGAAACGCGCGATCGTTACCTAAAAGAATCGGCCGCGCCCCTGCTGGTCGTCCACGCGGGCGCCGCCTACGGCACGGCCAAGCGCTGGTTGCCCGATCGTTATGCCGCGGTATGCCGCAAATTCTTGCGCGATCATGGCGGGTCCGTCATCCTTTTGGGCGTACCCGCGGAGGCCGACACCAACCGCGCCATTCAACAAGCCTGTTCGGATGGCGGGGTGGTTGACCTTTGCGGCCGCACGAGCCTGCGCGAGTCCATTGCGATCATCTCCATGGCGGACGCCTTCCTCTCCAACGATTCCGGCCTGATGCACGTGGCCGCGGCATTTTCCATCCCCCAGGTAGCGGTATTCGGGCCTACCGACATCGGCGCCACCTTTCCCAAAAACCCCCGCGCGGAAACCCTCTACCGCAAGGTGGCTTGCAGTCCCTGCTTCAAACGCCACTGTCCCATCGGTCACGATTGCATGCGCGGGGTCGGCGAGGATGACGTAAGCGCCGCGCTGGATCGGGTCCTCACTAAGCCTGATTGATACATTACCTATCAGGGCCGCCAGGCCGCCATACCGCGATCTCATCTCGACCTGAATGGGTGGTGAGGGCCTGCTTTCCACTACCATCGGCGTTCATGATCCATACATCGGTCTGTCCATCGCGAACCGAGGTGTAGGCAATCCGCTTCCCATCCGGTGACCAAATAGGCCAACGGTTATCGTATTCGTCCGGGGTGATGTTCCGCTGGCCGGACCCATCCGAGCTCATCACAAAAATGGAGCAGGAACCGTCGACACAGCCATGGAAGGCGATCTTCGAGCCGTCCGGCGACCAATCGGGCAGGCTGTCGAAACCCTCGCGAAAGGTCAGCCGTTTCTCGCTTCCTCCATTCCTATCCATCAGTAGGATTTCGCCGTTTCCCGCGTGTTTCCCCTCCTCGGGCGGGGTTACCTGACGGCAGAAGACTATGGATTTGCCATTGGGTGAGAAACGCGGCGAATCATCGTAAACCTGGTTATGAGTCAAGCGCCTAATCTCTCCGGATTCCAAATGCATCAGATAAATTTCTCGCGATGGAGAATCGCGTTTGGAGACGAATAGAATGGCCTTGCCATCAGGCGACCAGCCGGGTGAACCATCGTGGCTCGGGTGGTCGGTGAGGTTTTGAGTTTCCCCTCCATCGGCATTCATGACGAAAACCTCGCTGTTGCCATCCTGAATGGAGCTGAACAACAGCCGACGCCCATCCGGTGACCAAGTGGGGCCATAATCGATCGCGGGCGAATTGGTGAGATTGCGCGCCTGCTCAGGCGCTGCGGTGTTGAGAATGAAAATGTCCAGACCCTTGCCGTCGCGGTCGGAAACAAACGCCAGTTCTTCGCCCGGAAGAGGCTGGGCTCGCGCTTGCCAATGAAGGAGTCCGCCAAAACAGCAAGCCAGGACCAGGGCTCGGTTGATCGATTTTGTTACAGTCATCAAAGG
>JBGTRP010001033.1:0-2462 GCA_041940685.1 Acanthopleuribacteraceae bacterium | reverse complement strand
TGAGCCTCGAGTTCGGATGCGGCGATGTTCTGAAGCGATACCAGACTCAACCTAAATGGGAAGGTCTCGGCAATTTTCTGCAGCGGTCGGCCCTCGCGTTCCTCAAAGGTAGTGCGCAGGGATTCATGGCGCTGGCCCATGCAGACCAGGGCCTGTTCGAACAGTAGAGGGTCGAAAGGTCCCGCCACGCGCATCGCGTTGGCCAGGTTGTAGGCCCTGTTGTCGGGATCGAGGCGGTGGATGAACCACAGTCGTTGTTGTGCGAAGGAAAGCGGTAGGTCAAGCCCGCGGTCCACGGGCGCCATGGGCGGTGCGGGCCGACCAACCTCATCTTCCTGGAGGCTGGCGATTTTCTTCGCGAGGGCGCGGATGTTGGGCAATTCGAACAGCGTTCGGATGGGCAGCTCCAACTGAAAGACCTCCCGCACCCGCGAGGCCACGCGGGTTGCCAGCAAGGAATGCCCGCCCAACTCGAAGAAGTTGTCCCGCATGCCGATGGCTTCCGTCCCCAGAACGTCCTGCCAAATCCCCAGCAACAAGGCCTCATGGGAATTTCGCGGCGGGGAGCTATCCCGTGACGGCCGGCCCTCCGCGAGGTTGGGAGCCTCCATGCGGGCGAGCGCGATGCGGTTGACCTTGCCGCTGGGCGTCAGGGGAAGCCTTTCGAGAAAAACGAGGGTCGAGGGCACCATGTAGTCCGGTAGGCTTGCCGCGAGGAACGCGCGCACATCACGAGCTTCTGGCCTGGTCTCTCCTTCCGGAATGACATAAGCCAAGAGCCGCTTGTCTCCTGGCGTCAGCTCCCGCACCAGACACGCGGCCTCGCGGATTCCCGGAAAACGCACCAGCGAGGCCTCAATTTCCCCAAGCTCAATGCGGAATCCGCGTAGCTTGACCTGAAAATCGATGCGGCCCAGGTACTCGATTTCACCATCGGCCCGGAAACGCGCCAGGTCTCCGGATCGGTAGAGCCGTTGACCGGGTATGGTCGCGAAGGAGTTGGGAATAAAGCTTTTGGCGGTGCGCACGGGCCGATTGAGGTAACCCCGAGCCAGGTTGGCGCCCCCGATCCATAATTCACCGGGCAACCCGATGGGTACGGGCCGGCCCCGTCCGTCCACGATGTAAATGCCCGTGTTGTCCACGGGTTTGCCAATAGGCGGCAGCGCGGGCCAGGATTCGAGGTTTTCGGCAAGCGGATGGGCCGTGACCACATGGCTTTCCGAGGGCCCATATTGGTTGTACAGCCCCGCGCGGTCCAGCCTGGCGAAGAAGCCCTTCACCTGGTCGGTGGCCTGGAGTTGTTCCCCGGCCGTGATGATTTCTTTCAAGCTACCGGGAAGGGGGAGGTCGCGATTGCCATGGCTGACCGCGGCGATTTGTTGTAGCGCCACAAAGGGAAGGAAGAGCCGCTCTACCCGTGCGCGGTTCAGGTAGCGCAACAGCGCGGACGCGTCTTGACGCGTGGATTGGGGCAGGAGGATCAAACCACCGCCGGAACACCAAGTGGAGAAGATCTCCTGGAAGGCGACATCGAAGCTCATTGAAGCAAACTGCAAAACCCGCGCACGCTGGCGGAACCCGGGCTGACCACGTTGCCAGGAGATCAGGTTGGTTAGCGCGCCGCAACGCATGGCCACGCCCTTGGGGCGGCCCGTGGAACCCGAGGTGAAGATGGCGTAGGCCAAGTGGTTGCCCGTGGTTTGCGGAGGCGGATTGGCGGACGCACGGCTTCCCCATGCAAAATCCTCCCGGTCCACTGCCAGCACGGGCGTCCCAGCCGGTAAATCCAGCTTCAGGCTGGAAAGCGTCAGCAGCAATTCGATGCCCCCATCCTCCAGCATGAAACGAATGCGCTCGCTCGGGTAGTCGGGATCAATGGGGACGTAGGCCGCGCCCGCTTTGAAAATTGCGAACACCGCGGTCACCATTTCCAGCGAGCGGGTCATGGCGATGCCGACCAGGCTGTCGGCGCCAATTCCGCGGGAGATCAGCGAGCGGGCCATCAGATTGGCCTTTCGGTTGAGCATGAGGTAGGTGAGATGCCGGGAGGGCGCCTCCAAATCGGGGAAGCTGACCGCAACCGCGTGGGGAATCCGTCGCGCCCAGTCCTCGGCCCATTGGCGCACATGGACATGTTCTCCATATTCCCGCTCGGTGCGGTTCCAGGTGATCAAAAGCCGTTGGCGCTCGGCCTCGGCCAGCATATCGTAATGGGAGACGGGTAGCTCTGGATTCGCGGTTACCCCTTCCAGCAGGCGAAGCCAATGCTCCTGCATGCGCCGAATGGTTGCACGGTCGAACAGATCGGTATTGAACTCGAAATGGCCCGAAATCCGAACCGACGGTGGCGTGTCTTCCCGGCATGGACTCAGGTTTTCCACGATGCCCATGCTGAGATCGAAATGGGTAATATGATGCTGGAAACTGAAGGGCGTGATCTTCACCGCATCGCTTTGGCG
>JBGTRP010001032.1:0-2475 GCA_041940685.1 Acanthopleuribacteraceae bacterium | reverse complement strand
GAAATGGATGGTCGGCCAGCGCGTCGAGGTGATGCGCGCGAACTGCGCGGCGAGGGATTCGACCTTCTGGAAGGCTCGGTAGGGCAAAAATCACTGGAGTTGGTGATTACCTCGGCGGAAAAAGAAACATTGAGCGCCCGTGGTTTTCGGCTCGAGTTGATCGAGGTGGGCCGGCCCTTGCGGGATATCATCGAAGCGCGGCGAGGCACGGTTCCCGCCGATTATCAGGATCTGACCTCGATTCTGGATACCATGCAGACCGCGGCCGATAATTTTCCGGCCATCTGCCAACTGGTCGATGTCACCGCGATGCTGGGTACGCCCACCACGGTAGAGGGCCGGAACCTGTTCGCGGTCAAGGTTTCCGACAACGTGGGAACCGATGAGAACGAGCCCGCCCTGCTGATCGTCAGCGCCCACCACTGCCGTGAAATCGTAACGCCCGTGATCGCGCTCCATATCCTGGAACAACTCACCACGCTCTATGGAACGGACCCGGATGTGACCGCGGCCGTGAACCAGTACGAGATCTGGATTGCGCCGGTTTGGAACCCGGATGGCTACGAGCATGTCTTTAACGTGGAAAACCTGTGGCGCAAGAACCGTCGGGTTTTTCCCGATGGCATTGGCGTCGATCTCAACCGCAACTATCCCTTTGGCTGGGACTCCGCCTGTGCGGGAAGCACCAGCACCATCTCGGAGACCTTCAAGGGACCCGCGCCCGCTTCCGAGGCCGAAACCCAAACCATGATGGCGCTTTCGCAGTTGGTCCGTTTCTCCAAGGTGGTGGACTACCATTCCTCGGGCCGGGAGGCGCTTTACGGATATTCCTGCTCCTTTCACCCGCTAACCGCCTTTTTTCAGACGGAGGCCGGGGTCTTCTCCACGGAATCGGGTTACGCGGGCAGCATTCGTCCGCCTTCCGCGGAGGGCGAGCACTACGAATGGCAAATCCATGTAATGGGCGCCTTTTCTTTTTTAATGGAAACCCATGTCACTTTTCAGCCCACCTACCAAAGCGCCCAGGCCGAGGCGGCCACGGTCTGGCCCGGCATCCTTTGGATGTTGTCGCGGCCCATACCCCTGGAAGGCCAGGTGACCGATGCGATCAGCGGCGACCCCCTGACCGCGACGGTCAGCTTTCCCGATATCAATTTCACCAATGGCGAGGGGCATGGCAGTGGCGGTCCCTTCGGCCGGTATTTCGCCTTTTTGCCGCCCGGCACCTACGATGCGGTCTTCGAGGCCGCGGGTTACATGAGCCAGACCCATTCCGTTCAAATCAACGCCAATGCCGCCACGCTGCTGGATGTGGCCCTGCTGCCGGAGACCTGCGCCGGCGATATCAACCTGGACTTCGAGCTGGATTCCCTCGACTATGTCAGCGTGGTCAACGATTTCGGCATGGGCCCGGGCATCACCGATATCAATGGCGACGGCACCGTGGACGGTGACGACTTGCTGGAGCTTCTTCCTTTCTGGCTCGGCTGTCTATAAATCAGTTTCCAGAGGTCAGATTGCAGAGGACAGATGCGAGTAGAGCTGAATTTTCCCGCTAGGAAAGCAGGGCGCGGCGCACGCGTTCCCCGATGCCTCTCAGCCGCGCACGGGATTCGTTGCTGAACACGAAGCGCACGAAGCGGTCGCCGTTGACCCGGCCCCATTCGCGCATGGGCGTGGCCGCGATTTTCCCCTTTTGAAGCAGCAGGTCGGAGGCGGTGAAAGAGTCGAAACCCAGCCGCGCGACATCCAGCAGCATGGACCAGCCGCCGGCCGCCGCGATCAACGGCAAATCCGCCAATTCTTCGACGATCAGGTCGCGCCGGGCCTGCCAGCGGGCGACGGCGGTCCTCAGGTCCTCATCCGGCTGTTGGAGCGCGGCGATGGCCGCGGTTTGCGTCAAACCCACCGGGGTGACCACATTGTAGATGCCTACCTTGGCGATGTCCGCCGTGATCTCCGCGGGCCCCACCACCCAGCCCACGCGCCAACCGATCATGCGGAATTCCTTGGAGACCGAACCCAGGGTGATGGTTCTTTCGGCCATTCCGGGCAGGCTCGCGGGATGGATGTAGGCGAAATCATCGTAGAGGATGCGTTCCATGGCCGCATTGTAGAGCAGCCATAGGTCCCGCTCCCGGCAAAGCGCGGCGACCGCTTCCCATTCCGCCCGGTTCAGCACGGCGCCGCTGGGCATGGATGGGTTCATGAGAAAGAGCGCCCTGGTCCGCGGCGTGATCGCCTTGGCCAGGGCTTCCAGGTCACTGACACCGTAGTGGCTGGCGCCGGCGTTGAATACCTCTTTGAACGTCAGGGCCGCCAGAGTTGTGTAACCGCCGGCGCTGCCACCATCGATGGCGGTCCGCCGACGGTGGTTTGCGCAGTGAGCGGCGACACGGCCGCGTTGAGGTCCGTCGCGAGCTGGCACGACGTGTTCTGTGCGCGGGCGGTCGGCGCGAATAGGACGGAAAGGAC
>JBGTRP010001031.1:0-2479 GCA_041940685.1 Acanthopleuribacteraceae bacterium | reverse complement strand
CTTCCGACGCGCCCAAGACACCGCCATTGCGTTCGGCGGCGTCCGCATATCGTCTGAGTTGATGTTCGAACTCGGCCTTTGCGGCTTTAAGCTCGCGGAGGTGCGCCTGTTCGAATCGGAAGGCAACTACACGCGCCTCTTTTTCGGCAAGGAAAAACCCCTAGTGCATCGCTCGCTGAATTACCTGGAGGGCCGTCTGGATGGGCGGCGTTTTTTTCGCGCCAGCCGCAAGCACCTGCTCAATCTGCGCTGGGTTCAGGCGCTCAAGCCCAGCCTGAACGGGGGCATCCTGGTCCGGCTGGAGGGCGTGGGCGAGGTGCCCATGTCGCGGCGGCAGGCGCAGAAATTCCGCGAATTACTGAGCCTGTGAGCACCGCAGATCACCGGTAATCACCGCGTTCGACCGTTCATCAACTATCCATGGTCCGGCCGCCGGGCGCGCCCTATGTTGAGGGAAAAGGCCCGGCGCGGGGAACAAAAATTTCGCCCCCTTCAGACGGCCCGCGCCGGGTTCCCCAAATTTCACGGACGATTCCGCGCCAAGCGCGAATCTTAATCGCGTTCGGCAAAGCGGATGCTTGGAGGTTGTTCCTTGAAGAGACGAACATGGTTATGGCTAGCCGCGATGACGGCTCTGTTGACGCCCGCGCTGCCGGCCCAGGATGAGACGGACCCCTTAAAAATTGTCCACCAGCATTTGGATGCGATTGGCGGAGAGAAGGCGCTCAAGTCGGTGAACACCATCATGCGCAAGGGCAAGCTGTCGCTGGGACCCCAGGGCCCGGAGATCCCCTTCGACATTTACACCAAACGGCCCAATCGGACCCGCCAGGAGTTGGAGTTCCAGGGCAACCAGATCATTCTGGCCACCAATGGGACGATGGCCTGGCAGTTGAACCCCCTGGCCGGCGCAACCGAGCCCGCGGAAATGCCGCCGGCCCAGGCCAAAAGCTTCATGCGCGGCGCCTTCGTGGACGGCATCTATTTCGAAAACATGGAGAAGCGCGGGGTGAAGCTGCGCTACGTGGCCGAGGTGGAAGAGGACGGCCGCCATTTCCAGCATCTGCTGGTCACCTTCGGCGATGGGCACGAGCAGCATCGCTTCTACGACAAGCAGAGCGGCCTGCTCACCAAAATCAAGCAGACCCAACCCAGCCAAAACGGCGAGCAGGAGGTTACCACCACCTTCCGCGAGTGGCGCTCCTACAAGGGGCTCAAGTTCCCGCTCAAGATGGAAACCTCCGCGGGTCAAACCATGGTTTTCGAGGAAACCGAGGTCAATGTTCCACTGGAAGACTCGCTCTTTGAGATCCCCGTTCCTTAGGTTCCCGTCCGTTCTCCCGATCCTGGAAGGGGCGGCTTCGCGCCGCCCTTTTTTGTGGTGGTTACTGTTGCACGATGCGGTAGATCTTGCCGTCCAGGGCGCAGACGTAGAGCTCGTTTTGCTGGTCCACGCCGAAGGCCACCAGCAGGAGCCCGTTGAACTTCAACAGCAGCCGGTTCACGGGCGGGTTCACGCCGTCAACCTGAAGCGCCCATAGGCGGCCGCTCCAAAAATCGGCGTACACGTAGGCGCCCCGCAACGCGGGCGCGGCCGAGCCGCGGTAGACGTACCCGCCGGTGATGGACTGGTCGCCGTTGTCATGGTTGTACTGGAAGATGGGCGGCTCCAAACCGGTTTGATCGCAATTGGAGGCGCCGAAACAGTTTTCGCCCTCCATGATGTTCCAGCCGTAGTTCTTGCCGGCCTCGATCAGGTTGATTTCTTCGATTTCATCCTGGCCCACGTCGGCCGCCCACAAGCGCGTCCCATCCGGGGCGACATCGAAGCTGAAGCGCCAGGGGTTGCGCAACCCGTAGGCGTAAATCTCCGGACGGAAGCCGTTGCTGTTACCCGCAAAAGGGTTGTCGGGCGGAATGGCGTAGGGAAGCCCGCCCTCGGTCCGGTCCACATCGATGCGCAGCAGGGAGCCCAAAAGGGTGGCGCGGTCCTGGCCATTGTCCTCGGGGTCGCCGCCGCTGCCCCCGTCGCCCAGGGCGATGTAGAGATAGCCATCGGGCCCGAAGGCCAATTGTCCGCCGTTGTGGTTGCTGAAGGGCTGCGCCACTTCCATCAGGATCAGGCCGCTTTCGGGGTCGGCCGCGTCCGGGTCGTTGAAGCTGTAGAGCATGCTCACGCCCTCGATCGGGCGCTGCGGGATGCCGTCGACCACCCGCGGCTCGGGGACTCCGACCGCCTCGAGGATGGTCGGCACGACGTCGATCACGTGGTGCCACTGGCTCCGCAGCTCACCCTTGGTCCGGATGCCGTTCGGCCAGTGGATCGCCAGCCCCTGGCGAGTGCCGCCGTAGTCCGAGGCCACCTGCTTGGTCCAGCTGAAGGGTGCATCGAAGCCCACGGCCCAGCCCGCCGCCATGTGCGGATAGGTCTCCGGGCCGCCCCAGCGGTCGAGGTACTCGTCGAGCAGCAGCGCGGCGC
>JBGTRP010001030.1:0-2490 GCA_041940685.1 Acanthopleuribacteraceae bacterium | reverse complement strand
TCCCTGCCGTCTTTACCGCCCAACCTGCTCGCGATTTACGTAAACAACAACCGCCTGACCCATCTGCCGTCCCTCGCCGAACACGCCCGGCTGATCGGTTTAGATTGTTCCCGAAACCGGATCGGTGCTTTACCCAGCCTGCCCAAAAATCTGCTGACCTTAAACTGCTATAACAATGAGCTGGAAGCCCTGCCCCCCTTGCCCGAGTTTTTGTACAGCTTGATTTGCGGGGGAAACCGACTTACCGAGCTGCCGGAATCTCTCGGAAACCTAGTTGTTTTAGCCTGTGACAGAAATCGCCTGGAAAGGTTGCCCACGCTGCCTCCGAATTTGACCTACCTGGATGCATCGGGCAACCGCATACGGGAATTGCCGCTTCCGCGCGAGCCCTATTCGCCAATTCAAGCGCTATTGCTTTCCAGGAACCGCTTTGAAAGCATTCCCGATGTCTCCCATTTGACCGACCTGAGAGCCTTACATATGGAGGGCAATCCCCTGGACGAAAGTCAGTGCCAAACCATTGCGCAATTGGAAGACCGCGACCTGCCGGGATTCGGAAGGAGCCCATTTCAAGATTTGCTCGGGCTCGAAGCGGAGGATCTGTTTCAGGGTTCGCTGCTGGACGGTCTTGTGGTCAATCCGCTATTGGACGGCGCCATCCTCGGCTGCCTGGGCGGGATGGCGGCCACGCCAGTGAAAAGGCTGGCGGCATGGCAAGGCGAGGACGGCGCCTGGAACCTGAGTTGGAAGGGAGGCTCTTTGGGCGATCGGGGAATCAGCCGCTTCCGCGTGGAGGTACTTGCCGAGGGCAACCGAATTAATCTTGGTGAAAGCACGCAAACGAGATGGCGCATCGCGGATTTACCCTCCTCCAGCGGCTACCTGTTCCGGGTCACCCCGCTCGACGACGCCGGCGTGGAGGGCATCCCCACCGAAACCACGGCCATTGCCGAAAACCCCGGGGTGGACACCCACTTCCAGTACCGAATTCCGATTCCCTCGCCGGACATGCATCTGGGGTTGGCCTTGCTCAATGAAAATGCTTCCGCCGTGCAAATCGACCAATCGGTTTTCGACGCGACCGGATTGTTGGTGGCCAGCCAAAAATGGTCGCGGTCCATATCGCCCAATCAAAAATCGCTTCACATGGTCTCGAACCTACTCGGCACGACAGAAATCCGAGAAGAGGCGGCAACCCTGTCCCTGAAAACAACGCAACCGCTCTCCACGGTCGGCCTTCTGGGTAAAGCGGGAGCGGCTACCACCGCGATGCCCCTGCAATCCACGCTTTCGCGGGGAGGCGCCCTATTTTTGGGTACGCCCATTCGTCCCATTTCAGCCCGAGTCCACTTCACCAATCCATGGGATGAACCCGTCCTCCTCAACCTCCATTGGAAGGATACAGCGGGGATTCTGCAGGAAATCAGCCTCCAGTTGCCAGGTAGAGGCCAACTGCGGTTACAACCCGACGACCTATTCGATGCGGAATCCTTGAACGAGCCGTTCTGGGTGGAATGGGAGGCCCCGCGAGCGCTGCAGGTCCACGCCTTGGGGGAGATCGCCACCACGCCCTTATCCCACAAGGCCACGCCTCATTTGGTGACCCCCGACGCCGCCAGCCACGGCGCAACCAGCGGCGTACTGCCCTTCGTAGGAAGTTACCTGCATGTGCTGAATCCCAATGACGTCGAGGCATGGGTCAATTTCAAGGTCTACGACAACCAGGGCCGGATGGTCGTAGAGCGAACGGCGCGCTTAGCCGGGCGACTCGCTACCAGCTATGAAACCCGCTTCGGCCTATTCGGCCAATGGAGCGAGGGTGTAGCGCCTTATGACGCTTATGTGGTGTACGAGTCCACGCATCCAATTCTCGCGGACGTGGAGGTCAACGGTCTCGCCGTCCAATGGCCCGCTCAACACGCCTATGGGCTCATGGAAACCTTGCGGGCGAATTCCCAAGGGGCCAGTAGGTTGACGGCGCCCCATATCGGCAACCCCGAGGTTTGGGAAACCTCGCTGGTTCTGATCAACCACGCGGATCTACCCGCGACTATCCGCGTGAGCGCCTACCATTCTGGTGGCGACGCCCTCGCGGAAAAAGCGCTGGAGCTTCCGCCTCATGGCCGGGTATGGCTTTCCGGGGCGGAAATTTTGACGGCCGGGGCTCAGGATCTGCTTCCTCTGGAGCCACAGATCTCCCACCTCAGGCTTGAAACGAACGTTCCAGAAACCTTATACGGCTATATGCTCTATTCGCCCAAGACTCTGACCAACGGCACACTAGGCGGAATGGCCATCCCTGCCACCCGCTAACGCTGCTTACTCGTTCCTCTCCTCCCCAACCAACGGCCCGCGGCTTCCATCCAACCTTCCCATGGAAGACGCGGGCCGTTTTTGTCGCTTTCCCCACGGAGTTCGAGACCCGGGAAAGATGTGGACGGCTTTCCGGGGATCTTAAATTCATGGCGTCAATTCATTTTCTTCTAAATT
>JBGTRP010001029.1:0-2492 GCA_041940685.1 Acanthopleuribacteraceae bacterium | reverse complement strand
GTATTCTATTTGGCCATTGGAAAGGTAACGCGCCAGGTCGCCCGACCGGTAGAGCCGTTCACCGATCAAATTGGAAAAGGGATCGGGAACGAATCGGGAGGCGGTCCGTTCGGGTCCGTGGAGATAGGCCCGCGCGCAGCCGGGTCCACCCACGAATATTTCGCCGGCAACGCCGATGGGCGCCGGCCGGTGGGAAGGATTCAGGATGTGGATCTTCAAATCCGGGATCGGAACGCCGATGGTGCTTGCCGGTCCCTCGGCGTCCAGGCTCTTGATAGGCCGGTAGGTCACATGAACCGTGGTTTCGGTGATTCCGTACATATTGACGAGTTGAGGCCGTTGATCGCCATGACGTTCGAACCATGAGGCCAGGAGGTTCATGGCCAGCGCCTCTCCCCCGAAAACAACCCAGCGCAAGGCAAGACGCTGCCGACAGGATTGCTCCGCGTCCACCTGTTGGAATTGGTCGAAGGCGGAAGGCGTTTGGTTGAGCACCGTGACCTTCTGTTGAACGACCGAGGCGTAAAAGGATGGCGGCGAGGTGCGCACTCGGTGAGAAACCAGCACCAGACGGCCGCCGTGAAGGAGCGCGCCCCAGAGTTCCCAAACCGAGAAATCGAAGGCGAAAGAATGAAAGCAGGTCCAGATGTCGCGCGAGCTGAAGCGGAACCATGGCTCGGTGGAAAGGAACAAGCGCGTCACATGGGCGTGTGATATGGCTACGCCCTTGGGCCGGCCGGTGGACCCGGATGTATAGATGACATAGGCCAGATTGAGCGGCGATTGAGAATGGCTTGCCCAACTCGGTTCAGATCGCACTGCCAGGTCCGGCTGGAGCAAGGGCTCCAAGGGCAATCGGACCGCGACGGCATCGGGTAGGCTTGGAAGGAAGGCCTCGTTCGCCAATACCACCGCGGCGCGCGCATCGGTCAGGATAAAAGCGAGCCGTTTTTTCGGAAGATCCGGCTCCACGGGCACATAGGCGCCGCCCGCCTTGAGGATCCCGAGTATGGCGGCCGGCGTTTCATGAGAGCGCCTGGCGACAAGGCCCACCGTTACTTCAGGCCCGACGCCATGATCTTTGAGCAGCGCGGCAATGCGATCGGACAGGGATTGAAGCGCGCGGTAACTCACCTGCGCATGAACTTGGCCCGGACCCTCGCAAACCATGGCGACCGCATCGGGCGTGAGATTCGCACGGTTCTCGAATACCCGATGAATGGGCAGGGTGAGACTCGATTTTTTCGGAGACGGGTTCCATTCGGCCAGAATCTGTTTCTTTTCGCTTTCATCCAGCAGCGATATTTGGGAGATCCGTTGGTCCGGCCGGGTGGAAACGGCCGCCAAAATATTGCGGAAATGGCGCGCCATTCGCCGCGGCATCTCTTGGTCGAAGCTACGCGCGTCGAATTCAAAACTCCCCCGAAATCCCCCGCCCTCCCTGCGCAACGACAGCCCAAGCGCGAATTTGGCAGTGCCGGTTTCCCGTTCCCGAGGCGTCATCATCAGGCCGGGAAGCCGCCGCGGCGCGAGTTGGTCGTGGTCCAGGTTGAACATCACCTGAAAAATCGGGTTGTGATCCGGGTCCCGATGGGAGACCAGAGCCTCGACAATCCGTTCGAAGGGAATATCCTGGTGCGCGTGCGCGGCAAGCACATTTTCGCGGACCTGACGGAGAAGGGTCTGAAAGGAGGGGTCCTCGGAAAGGTCGCAACGCAGGGGCAGCATATTGACAAAAAACCCCACGACCATCGCCCACTCCTCCCGGTTGCGGTTCGCGATGGGGAAACCGATTACAATATCGCGCTGGTTGGAGTAATGGGCCAGCAGGGCGGCAAACGCGGCCTGCATGGTCATGAAGTGGGTCGCGCCCACCTCCCGGCCGAGCCGGGTGACCGCGCGCGCCAACCCTTCCCGGATCTCCACTGGCGCATGACCCGCCGAAGGCGTCATCAAGGCTTGTGATCCTGTCCGCGCGGGAAGGTGAATGCGTTCGGGAATTCCTGCCAGTTGGGCTTGCCAGTATGCCAATTGCTTTTGATAGGCGTTTCCGGTCAGCCAACGGGTCTGGGCATGGGCGAAGTCCACGTACTGGAATGCGGGTTCCCCCGGCGGAGGCGTTGGGCCTGAAATTCCGCCGGCGTAGAGGGACGCCAATTGGTCCACCAACAACCGAACCGACCATCCGTCAGAGATGATGTGGTGGACCGTTGCGGCCAGTTGGTGCTCATCCGCCGAGAATTTCAGCAAGACCAGCCGCATGAGCGGCGCCTGGCCCAAATCGAAAGCAATCCGCGCCTCCTCCGCCGCCAATTGGGCCCATTGCCCGCGCCGAATGGCCACCGGCAGAGAGGCCATGTCCACGATCGGAAGGCGAAACTTCCCGGGAATCCCGATCCTTTGCCTTGGACCGTCGAAGTTCTCCACGAACCTGGCGGAGAACACCTCGTGCCGCCGGAGGAGCTCGTTCAGGGACCGTTCCAGCAAACCGG
>JBGTRP010001028.1:0-2496 GCA_041940685.1 Acanthopleuribacteraceae bacterium | reverse complement strand
CGCGGGAGGCCGCGGGTATCGGCGACAACCTGATTCGGCTGTCGGTGGGCATCGAGGAAGTGGACGACCTGTGGCGGGACCTGGCGCGGGCGCTGGATCAATTGGAAGCCGCATGGAGCAAAAAGAACCAGCGAGGAGCCCGCCATGCGGTCGCCGGGGCTTGAGGTCCCGGGCGGGCCATTGAACGGATTTAACCAAGAGGTCCACAAATTCGGGGGCTCCAGCCTGGCCAACGCGGACTGCTACCGCCGCGCCGCAGCCATCCTGCAATATCACCACCGGCGTTTGTCCCCGCCCTCGAGGGTGATCGCGGTGGTTTCCGCGCGCGCCGGAGTCACGGACCAACTGTTCGCCCTTCTGGACCAGGCGGCCGCAAGGAATGGAGGCTGGCGAGAGGGCCTGGCGCGGGTGGCCGGCGATCAGGAAACCCTGATCAAAGCCCTGCTGTCCCCAGGATCCAGACGCGCGTTGCGGCGGCAGTTCGCCGAGGATTTCGCTCATATTCGCCAAGCCCTCGAGCAACTTCAAATCCAACCCGTGGCCCGGGAACCGCTGTATCGCGCCATTCCGGGTTGGGGCGAAATCTGGTCCGCGCGTGTCTTCACCGCCTACCTCAACGACCTGGGGCTCCCCGCGCGCTACCTCGATGCGCGGCATCTGCTGTTCACCAAGAGCGGGGACGGTTCCGAAACCGTGGACGAGGAACGGACGCTTCAGGCCTGCCGAGGCCTGTTCCCTGCCCTTCAGGAACCCTTCGCCGTGGCGCCCGGTTACGTGGCCACGGATGAAGGGGGCGCCGCGGCGAATTTGGGCCGCAACGGCAGCGACTACAGCGCGGCCTTGATCACGCGCATCAGCGGCGCGCGAAGCCTGACCATCTGGTCGGATGTGGATGGCGTTTTGAGCATGGACCCCGATCTCGGGCCCGGGGCAACAACGGTTCCGCGCCTGAGCTTCGGGGAGGCGGAAACCCTGGCCCGCCTCGGTTCGGGCGTGTTGCACCCGCGCACCATAGCGCCCATCCTGGCCACGGGCCTGCCGCTCAGCTTGCGCAACAGCTTTCAGCCGCATCTGGGCGTCACCCGCGTGGACCCGCGGCCCACGCGGCCCCGAGCCAAGGTGATCACGGGCCTGGCCCGGGTGCGGGTTCTCAAGGTTCGAAACCGGCCCGGATGCGAGCCCTCCCTCCAGGATGCGCTCCGAGCTTGTTTCAAGGACGGCGCGCCCCGGCCCCTGGCCACCCAACCCCTTTTGCCGGGAGGCGGATGGGTTTGCGCATTCCGGCCCGAAGACCTGCCGCCTCCCGAGCAATGGAGTCCATGGGCGGCCGGAAGCCTACAAAACCAGGGCGAGTGGGGGTTGCTCGCGCTGGTGGGCCAGGACATTGGCCGCGACGCGGCCGCAAGGGCCCGTTTCCACGAGGCCTTGCGGTCGCAAGGCGCTTCATTCAGCCACGAATTCCATCACGAACGCCATGCAATCCTGGGCGCCGTGCCGGCGGCATCATGGCCATCCCTTCAGATCGGCCTCCACCAAGCGCTTCTCATCCAACCCAGGCGGGAGACCAGCGATTCTGTGGTCTCATCCTGCCGCGCATGAACTGGGACCACGATTCCTGGAAGCGGGGCGGAGTCCCCGCGGACCCGATTAGCTTCCGAAAACCTCGGGGGCGGGTGCGCCGCGCAACATGTCTTCGGTACTGAGATCCTCGTCGATATCCGGCCAGTGAATGCCGTAACCACCGCCGGCAATGCGCCAATGACGGCGTTGCTCCTCGGTGGCGGCCTGAAGCCGGGGATACCAGGCCAAAGGCGCCGAGATCCGGCGCCCATCCATCAAGTCCACGCTCAGCATTTCGTCATCGATGGCGAGCTCTCTCAGCCTTTCATCGGATTTGTCCGATTTCATTGGCATTTGCAAGCCATCCTTCCAATTTAATCGACCGTGTTCAGGCGAACGGTCCTTGATTCCTATTGTGGCGGGTGGGAGGAAGTGTTAAGTAGAGGTCCTCAACAGACGAAGGCCTACGTAGCTACTGCGTTCCCCCGGGTACAAGGAGTAGCGACCCGCCGACCGGCAGTCCGAGGCGCCATTGGCCCAGCTACCACCACGGACCACACGGCGCGAACCGGAGTCAGGACCCACCGGATCGGTTTCGCTACCCACGGTGTAGGCTCCATTCCAATCTGCACACCACTCCCACACATTGCCATGCATTTGGTACAAGCCCCAAGGGTTGGGGGCAAAGCTCTTCACGGGCATAGTTGTCTTCCTGAACGCACCTTTATAGATCTGGGAGTGGGGATATTTACCATTGAAATTGGCCTGATCCGTGGTGAGATTCTCGCCGGTGTGGAAGGATGTAGTGGTGCCGGCGCGGCAGGCGTATTCCCATTCCGCCTCGCGTGACAACCGATACGGAGACCCCTGTTCAAAAGCGTTCAATGTTTTGAGAAAGGCGTGGCAATCCTGCCATGACACCACTTCAACTGGCAG
>JBGTRP010001027.1:0-2497 GCA_041940685.1 Acanthopleuribacteraceae bacterium | reverse complement strand
ATGGGGTTACCGGGTTGATGGATATACAGGAAGGCTATCTGCGCGACGGCATTCTACATCTGGACAACACCCACCGCCGCACCTGGTTTGTGGGCCAATCGGGCCAGGCGTTGGGTTTCCGCATTCGTCTGGACCTGAACAAAGCCAATGAGTTGTTGATGGTAGCCGATCTCAGTAGCGATGAGGGGCGCACGTGGAACAAGTTTCAAAAAGTGATCTATACCCGAATCGCGCCGGCCACCGCGGAAACCCGTTAATCCCAGCCCCCTTGGCCGGGATTCCCAGGGCAACAGCCTGGTCCCATGCCCGTGCCCATCCGGGTTCCGCTCCATGAACGCCGCCCACCAACCGTCCGAGCGGGACCCGATTCCCAATCTGCGCCTGTACGCCGCGAGCCTGGGTTTGTGGTTCCTGTTTGCGCTGGTCATTGCCGGGTATTCCGAGTCGGCGGGGGCGCCGGTCATCGCCCGCATGGGTTTTTGGAGCTTCCTGGCTCATCTCTACGTGGTGCTGCTGCCCTTTGCCATGATCAGTCCCTTCAGCTTCAAGTTGGGCGTGATTCTGTATGGCAGGAGTCGCGCCCGATGGGTCTGGTGCCTCCAGCATCTGGGCCTGTGCGCGCTTTGGTATGTCACGGCCAAACTGTTGAGCGCGCCCTTCGAGCTGGCCTTTTGGCGGCCCGTTCAGGACGGGGCTTGGGATGTGTTGGTCCGCCCGGGACTGAGCCAGTTCCTCTCCGCGGTGGGTTCCTATTGGATCGTGGCTTTGGCCGCGACCTTCAGCGCGGCTTTTCACGACCGGCAGGCGCGCGAGGCGGCGCTCGAGGGGTTGCGGGCTCAATTGAGCGAGAGCAAGCTGGCCAACTTGCGCGACAAGCTGAATCCCCACTTTTTATTCAACGCCGTCAATGCCGCGGTGGCTTTCATCCGGGTGGGCCGGAACCGTGAGGCCGAGGAGATGTTGTTGGCGCTCGCGGAGTTGATGGACGCGCTGCTCTCGCCCGAAACGCCTCTGGAGGTTCGGCTCGAGCAGGAGGTGGCGCTGCTGAAGAAATACTTGAAAGTGGAGCAGATTCGCTTTGGCAACAAGCTCCGTATCGTTTTGGAGATCGCGCCGGAAAGCAAGGACGCGATGGTGCCCGCGATGCTGCTGCAACCCCTGGTGGAAAATGCGGTGCGGCACGGCATCGCCCGCCTGCGCGGGTCCGGCGTCGTCAAGCTGCGCACCGGGGTTGAAGACGGATGTTTGTGGATTCGCATTTACAATGACATTCAACCCGGAGCGTCTTTTTCGAAAGGAAAGGAGAGCGGCCACGGTCTGGGCTTGTCTCTCACCCGTGCGCGCTTGCGGCAGGCTCATGGCGCTGCCGCCGCGTTGGAGGCGAGCCCTTTTGGGGAATCCGGCTTTTTGGTAAAGTTGGCCCTGCCCCATGGGGGTTCCGAGAGGGCCCAAGCATGAAGCTCAAGGTTTTGATCGTGGACGATGAGCCCCCCGCCCGCGCGGATCTGGTTCACCTATTGGGGCAATACGAGCCCGAGTGGGAACCGCGTGAGGCGGATAACGGCATCGACGCCGCCCGAATTTTGGGCAGTTTCTTGCCGCGGCTCCTATTCTTAGACATTCAAATGCCGGGGCTCAATGGCCTTGAACTGATGCGTCATCTGCCGAAAGGGTCCAGACCGGTGACGGTCTTCGTGACGGCCCATCGGGATTTCGCGGTGGAGGCCTTCGAGTTGGAAGCGGCGGATTACCTGGTGAAACCGTTTCGGAGGAAGCGTTTTGCCGAAATGCTGGAGCGCGTGCGGCGGCTGTTGGAGCAAAAGGGCGAGCATGCTGCCGAGCCTTCGGCAACCCTCAATAGCGACATTCCGCGCGCTGAGGGCCGATTGCGCATCAAGGACGGGCAGCGGTATTTTTTTGTAGATGTAGAAGAGGTGAGGTGGATTTCCGCCGCGGGCAACTACGTGGAAATTCATACCTCGCAACGGGCCTACCTGATGCGGGGATCGCTGCGTGAAACGGAATCATTGCTGGCGGGCGGGTCTTTTCTGCGCATTCACCGAGGCACGCTGGTCAACCGTCACTGGATTCGCGAGGTCGCGGCCAAGGACAGCGGCGATTACCGGGTCCGCCTGGAGTGTGGTCAGACCTTGATCATGAGCCGGCGGCGCAAAGCCGCGATGCGAGCCCTGCTCGGACCCGATATCTGAGGCGGGCGCGCACCTCCGCTGACCAACCATCGAATCGAAATACTTATTCCTTGTGAAAACGTATGCGCGCCAAGGGTTTTCCTTCTTCCTTTTGCAGGCGTGATTCCCGAACGACGCGAGCGGGTCTTTCCAAGCTCATGATCTCTCATCCTCTAAATGGACGATTAAGGAAGTAGAGGCCGCCCTTCCCGAGCATTCTCCCCCCGATGGATGCCCGGGCCTGGAAGGGCGGTCCCTTCACTATTTTGGTTGCCCTGACCGCAACCTTCGCGAGGCGTGGCATTGCC
>JBGTRP010001026.1:0-2501 GCA_041940685.1 Acanthopleuribacteraceae bacterium | reverse complement strand
ACGCACGGGGCGGGACCTTCTTCCAGCCCACGGTCATGACCGGCGTCACCGCGCGCATGCAAATCTTCCAGGAGGAGATCTTCGGGCCGGTCGCGACCATCGTGAAATTCTCGGACCCCGAGGAGGTCTGGGCGATGGCCAATGACACACGGGCAAAAATCTTTCAAGACCTGTTCCGTCCCGGCGCGGACGGGTTGGCGCCCAGAGCGACCATCCGCATCCAGCCTGACGAGACCGATATAGGAAATGGCGGAAGAAGCTTCTTCGCCTCCCACCCCCGCTTGAACTAATTTCCGCTTTCATCCTCTTGTTTCTGCTTATTTTTCTTGCCGCCAAGCAGGTCCAACAAATCGCCCAGACCGTCCTTTTCTTCCTCCTCGCCGCCCAGCAGGCCGCGAACGCCCGCCTGGATCAAAAGCGGTTTCAATCCCTCCAGGAAAGCGTCCTTGTCGAACCTCGGCGCATCCAGGCTACCCTTCACCGGGATGGTGAAGCTGTCGCCGGGGTCCACCAAACCCTCCAGCTTGGGAATCAAAGTGGTGAGGGTCTTGCCGGGTAAACGCATGTCGATGAACACCTGTTCCTGGACCAGATCTACGCTGCCGCCGAAATCGAATTCCAGGCCGCCGGTTTTCAGATGGATGCGCTGAAAAGAGACCACTCCCCCGGCCAGACCGATGTCGAATGGGCTGAAGCTGGCCGCGTAAGCCTTGGGTGGCGATACGCCCGGCAGAGAACGCAGCAGTTCGAAGAGCGGCGCCCCATCGTCCAGCACCACCTCGCCCAGGCTGAGCCTCGCCACCAGGTCAATTCCCTCGAAGGCAAAGCCCTCCAGCGGCACCCTGAAGCGCTCGGGTTGCAGGCTCAGTTCCACGGGTTTGGCGGATGTGAGGATACCGATCACCGGCAGGACTTTCTCTACCAGGCGTTTGGAGAGTTTGGGCGTTACCGCGAAGGCGCTGGTGGATTGCCGCTGCAGTGTCAGGTCCCGGCCCAGGCGGGCCGGAAACTGGACCTTGGCCAGGGGGGAATCCGCCTCCACAAAGATCGTACCCCTGCTGTTGGCATCTAAGATGCCGTTCAGGTTCAGGTCCATGACATCGCCCACCAAATCCGGGATCAGGCCGTCCAACGCCATGAACTCGTCCACAAAACCGGCGGGAAACCCCTTGCCCTGGATCTGCATGTGCAACTCCGGGACGGTCTCCCCCGCGGTGAACAGGCCCGTCACCCGGTTGCGCATGGCCAGGCTGCCGTCAATGGTTTGCGCGGCGCCAATCGCCTGGCTGGTCAGTCCGGCAACCATTTGCATCATGACGTCCGTCGAGTCAGCCCGCTTGAACACCTCTATCCCCGGGTCCTGCCAGTTGAATTGGTAATCGGGGCCGCTGCCGCGGGTCTCGATTTCCTTGGCGCGCACATGCAAGCTGAAACTGGCCGCGGCCAAACCCTCGCTTGGCAGGGACAGGTCCGTCAGCGCCAGCGTCAATTGCGCGGGTGCGCTCAGTTGCGGCAGCGGCAGGGCCTGCCCGGGGTCCATCGGCGGCAGGGCCACGAGTTCGGGCAACAGCGTGAACCGGAAGCGGTTCTCACCCTCGGAGACCAGACCTTGCGGCGTGATCCTCCCCGCGAAAGCGCCCTCCAGCCGTGCGGCGTCCAGCTTGAGCGCAACCGGCCCTACCGCTTTGCTTCCTTGTTGGCGGAGGTCGGTCTGAAAGTCCAGGTCCAGTTCGGGCCCCAAGGCCATGAGCAGCTTCCCGTCGAGGGCCGCGATGCGGTCCACCGCCTCCACCGGCAGGTCGATCGCCCGGGCCTTGCCCGTGATCCTGGCGCTGGCCGGGGTGATCACGCCGGATCGATCGAAAAGTCCTTCGATTTTCAGGTCCAGCGAGAGGCTGCCCCTGCTCGCGCCCTGGCGAATGGCGGTTTCCATGACGGCAACCGCACCCTCGGCCACGGAGAGGCGCGTCTCGAAACGGTCGGCCTCCGCACTAAACCGAGGTAAACGCCATGAACGATGATGCGACGTTGGCACGGAGTGATGCGGCGGTGGATCGCGGAACGGTGGAGGCGTCGTTGTTGGTCGTGCGGGTCGTGGCCGGGGTGATCTTCGCGGCGCACGGCGCTCAGAAAATGTTCGGCTGGTTCGGCGGGCAGGGCCTGGAGGCAACGGTCGAACAGATGGGCAACCTGGGCTACGCCGTGGCGATCGGCGAGTTTTTCGGCGGGCTGGGGTTGATCGTGGGGTTTCTGAGCCGGTTCTCGGCGCTGTCGCTGATCGTGATCATGGTGGGCGCCATCGCGACGGTGCATGGCAAGAACGGGTTCTTTCTTCAGCAGGGCGGGTTTGAATACAACCTGGCGCTGATCGGCTTGCTAGCGCCGACGTTGCTTGCCGGGCCCGGGCGGCTGAGCCTGAGCGGCGGTCTGCGATGGCCGACGGCGCTGCAGTAGCATCAGGCGGCTAGATTCTTCGCTGCGCTCAGCATGACGCTGGGGTT
>JBGTRP010001025.1:0-2519 GCA_041940685.1 Acanthopleuribacteraceae bacterium | reverse complement strand
AGGAGTTCATGGTCCGCAATACCTATATTTACCCACCGGATCCATCCATGCGCATCGTGGGCGATGTGATCGACTTCACCTCGCGCCACATGCCGCGTTTCAATTCGATATCCATCAGCGGCTATCACATCCAGGAGGCCGGCGCCCATACCGCGCTGGAGTTGGCGCTCACCCTGGCGGATGGTTTGGAATACGTGCGCGCCGCGCTGTCGCGCGGTTTGGCCATCGATGATTTCGCGCCGCGGCTTTCCTTTTTCTTCGGGATTGGCATGAATTTCTACATGGAAATCGCCAAACTGCGCGCGGCGCGCGGCCTGTGGGCGCGGAGAATGCAAGCCTTCGGACCTGAGAACCCGAAATCACTGATGCTGCGCACCCACTGCCAGACCTCCGGCTGGAGCCTGGCGGAACAAGACCCGTACAACAACGTGGTGCGCACCACGATCGAGGCCATGGCCGCGGTCTTCGGCGGCACCCAATCGCTCCATACCAATGCCCTCGACGAGGCGGTCGCCCTGCCCGGCGATTTCTCCGCGCGCATCGCCCGCAACACGCAGCTGATCCTGCAGGAAGAGACGCATATCCCTCGGGTCGTCGACCCCTGGGCGGGCTCCTATCTGATGGAGTCGCTGACCCATGACCTGATGCGCGAAAGCAGCGAACTGATCGATGAAATGGAAACCCTGGGCGGAATGACCAAGGCCATCGAGGCGGGCGTGCCCCAGCGCTATATCGAGGAGGCCTCCGCACGGCGTCAGGCGCGCATCGACCGCGGCGAGGAAACCATCGTGGGCGTCAACCGCTACCGCCTGGAGAAGGAAGACCCCTTGGAGATTCTGGAAGTGGACAATACCCGGGTGCGCGAGGCGCAGATGCGGCGCTTGAAGGCGTTGCGCAAAAGTCGGGACGCGGAATCATGCCGCGCGGCCTTGGACGCGCTGACCAAGGCCGCGGAAAGCGGGGAGGGCAACCTGCTGGAGCTGGCGGTGGAGGCCTGCCGCCGGCGCGCCACGGTCGGCGAGATCACCTCTGCGCTGGAAAAGGTTTTCGGCCGCTACCAGGCAACGGCCCGACCGGTGGCCGGCGTATACGGCGCCGCTTACGAGGGCGACGCGGCCTGGCAGGAACTGCTGACCGAGATCGAGGCGTTTACCGAGGAAGAGGGGCGGCGGCCGCGGATTCTGGTGGTGAAGTTGGGCCAGGACGGCCACGACCGCGGGGCCAAGGTGATTGCCACGGCTTTTGCGGATCTGGGTTTCGATGTGGATATCGGCCCCCTGTTCCAGACGCCCGAGGAGGCCGCGCGCCAAGCCATCGAATCGGACTGTCACGTGGTGGGCGTTTCCAGCCAGGCCGCGGGTCACAAAACCCTGGTGCCCAAGCTGATCGAGTCGCTTCGGCAGGAAGGCGGCGAGGATATTCTGGTCGTCTGCGGGGGCGTGATCCCACCCCATGACTACGCCTTTCTGAAAAAAGCCGGGGTGCGCGGCATCTTCGGTCCCGGCACCAATATTTTGCAAGCTGCCCGTGAGATCCTGACCCAAATTCAGGTCCGCACCACCCCTTGTTAGCCGTCCCATCGCCGCGGAGTCAGGCATGAACCCAAAACCAAACAAGCGGGGCCAGGCCATGGCGGGTCTTGCCGAGGGCATTCGATCGGGGGACCGGCGCGCGCTCGCGCGGGCCATTACGCTGATTGAGAACCGCAGGCCCGATCGCCGCCGTCAGGCCAACCGGTTGGTCTCGGAGCTGATGCCCCATACGGGCGCGGCCATCCGGGTGGGCGTCACGGGCGTACCGGGCGTGGGCAAAAGCACCTTCATCGAGGCGCTGGGCCTGCACCTGCTCGGCCTGGGCCATCGCTTGGCCGTGCTGGCCGTGGATCCCTCCAGTCGGATCAGCGGGGGCAGCATCCTCGGCGACCGCGTGCGCATGGAGCGGCTATCCCGCGAGCCCCGAGCCTTCATCCGGCCCAGCCCCTCCTCGGGATCGTTGGGCGGCGTCACGCGCCGCACCCGCGAGAGCATGCTGCTTTGCGAGGCCGCGGGTTTCGACGTGGTTTTGGTGGAAACCGTCGGGGTGGGCCAGTCGGAGGTGGCGGTCTGCGACATGGTCGATTTCTTCATGGTGCTCTTGTTGCCCAACGCGGGCGACGAGATTCAGGGCATCAAGAAGGGGATCGTGGAGATGGCCGATGCGCTGATGATCAACAAGGCGGACGGGGAAATGCGGCCCGCGGCGGAGCGCGCCCGCGCCTATTACCAAAACGCGCTGCATTTTCTGCGCCCCAAGTACCAGGACTGGCATACCCCGGTGCAAACCCTGTCCGCGCTCTCGGGCGAGGGTGTGGGCGCGGCCTGGGACCTGGTGCAGCGCCTGCGGGAGGCGATCGACGAGCACGCGCCCGACGTGGTGTACGCGCCCTCGCCCTTCGAGCACCACCCCGACCACCGCGCCGTGTCCGCCGCGGCCATGGCCGCGCTCGCCGCCGGGCCGCGCCGGACGGTGATGCTCTACGG
>JBGTRP010001024.1:0-2525 GCA_041940685.1 Acanthopleuribacteraceae bacterium | reverse complement strand
TCTAGGATCTGATTTGAAAAATGAAGTTGAGGGTCAGACTGGTCAGGGTCAGTAGCGATAACAATCTACCCAGCCAATAGGCCCAGGGCCGAGTGGTCCAGGGCCTGGGCAGTTTCAACCAAGCCTCGGGGTCGCCGCTGTCCAAATCCGGCTTCGAGCTCAGGGCCATGGTCAGCGAGAGGCGGAGACGGAAGCGAATGCGATCGCTCAGGTCGCGGACCGCCTCCTGGCGCTCGCGGATCTCTGAAGGAGCGTCCGCATGCTCCAGCCATTGTTTCAGCAGGCGCTTGCCATTGTAGTGGAAACAGTTGTCCAAGGCGGCCAGCAGCGAGGCGTCCCCGCTCAGATCCAGATCGTGCGCGAATGGGTGATGGGCCTCGAAACGGATGGGGTTTGCATAGGTCGCCTCGCGGAAGCGGTAGGACGCGCACGCCAAATCGTTTTTCAGCAAATCCAATAGCAGACCGCATTTCTTTTTGAAGCGGTAACAGCGATCCTGCACCACCATGAGATAGAGAAAAGCGGCAAGCGCGGCCAGGCTGAGCGAGGCGCCCGCGTAGATCCAATCCTTTTCGAAGTAGAGGTAGAGACCCAACACGCCCGCGACAAAACTAACCACCCGCGCGGTTGCCAGCAGGTTGATTTTGTTTTGTACCCGCCCGGCGCGATGGGAATAGGCCTTGATGCGCCGCTCGATGGAAGAGGAAACCGACATGAGCTCGCCTTGGAAAGAAAATTAGAGCGGTGTGCGCTCGATGGTATGAGGCAGACCCAAGCGGGCCAGCTCTTCCAAGATTGGGGCGTAAATTTCCTTGGCCAACGGCATGAGCACGCCACGGGCCGTGATTTTGTCTTCCAGAATCATTCTGGCGGCGATGCCGGCCGGGACCCCCACGAGAAAGGCCATGGCGCTGGTGCCGTCCACCGCGCCTTCGCGCGTGAGCGTGGAGCTCCACCTTTCCTGGCGGCCATCCTTTTCCGCCACGAACTCATGATGCAGAATCACCAAATCGCGTTCGCCCGGGGCGTAATTCAGGTGGGCCACCGATTGTTCCAATAGAATTTGGAAGGCGCTGTAATTGCCCGTGATGGTGTTTTTCGGGTCCAGCAGGCCCAGGCTCTCCATTTTCTCCAGATGCATGGAGGCCAGGTCGCGGACGATTTCATGAACGAAATCGAAGATGTTCGCGGGCGTGGTCGCGCCGGAAAGGCGGAACAGCGCATGGAGCACCTGCTCGTTGTTGAAATCCATTTTCTTTTCCTGATCCAGGAAGCCGAGCGAGAGCATGAACAGCCAGAAGTTGGCCCAACCCGGGTAGCGCAGGGTTCCGCGCCGAATGGTGCGCACCTGGTCCAGGCCATAGCGCTCGCCGTAAAAAAGCGAATCCGCGTTGGGGTTGGACTCGAAAATGCCAGCGCCGGGGATGTGGATGATTTCGGCGTATTCCAGCTTGCGTTTGCCCGGTACTTCCACCAGGTTTCCATCACGACGGTATTTGGATGGCCGGGTCAGAGCGCCGAGGACGCCGGCTGGACTCCAGCTCATTTTGTAGCGCAAGGGGTTGTTCGCGGCCGCGCGGCTGGGAAGGCCGCCGCAATGGGAGTGGAAATCGAGAATGGCGTACCCGGAATCCTTGAGCTTGTCGATGATTTCCATGGCGGTGAAATGGTCCAAACCGGGATCGAGGCCCACCTCATTGAGAAAAATTAAACCCTTGGCTTTGACTTCCTCGTCCAGGGCCTGCATTTCCGGAGAAATATAGGAGGCCGTCAGAAAGTGTTTGCCCCGCTCCAAAGCGCCGCGCGCGGGTTTCATGTGAAAGGACGGGGGCAGCAGGCTGACCACCAGATCCGCGTCCGCGATCAGGCGGGCCATGGCTTTTTCGTCCTGAATATCGAGCGCCTGAGCCCGGCCATTGGCGTGGCCGTCGAGAACCGCGGCCGCCTGATCGGGCCGAATATCGGCCACGGTCAAGTGATAACCGCTGTCGAGCAGGTAAGCAACCAGTGGCCGGGAAACCATTCCCGCACCCAAAACAAGAACGCGCTTCATCGAATCTCCTTCATCATTCATCTAGGCGGCATTACCGCGTCGGATGGGAAGCCAGGCTTTTGCGGGAAAAAAGTCCACTCGAGCGCGAATCCGACCCCGGGTTGGATGCCGGGACCGGATTGTAAACGCTCGCGCGCGCCCTGGTCAATTGGGACCGTTAATAAAGATTGGGTTGGTGAAGGCGAGCGGCAGGTGGCCTGGGCTGAACCGCTCAAACAAGCCATTGTCGTTGGCGTCCTCACCGTTCGCGAGCGCCTCCAGGCTGGCCCCAACCTCGAAAACCACCCAGTGGTTGGATCGGCCCGGCGGCAGGTCCAGGCTGACATTGCCGTCGAAGCGAACCGTGCCCTCCTGGTTCAGGGTCAGATCCAGGACTTGGGTGACGCCATCCACCACCGCGCGCACCTGGTAGACGGGCAACCAGCTTGCCGCGGAGATTTTGAGATTGGCGCTGACCGTGGCGCCCGAGGCG
>JBGTRP010001023.1:0-2525 GCA_041940685.1 Acanthopleuribacteraceae bacterium | reverse complement strand
GGCACCACACGGGCGAGAAAGCGGGTTTAAACAAAAACTTCGCCGGCCTCCTCCCCGTTTGGGACCTGCTCTTCGGCAGCTTCTACATGCCGGATCGGGCCCCCGCCAAATTCGGCATTCGGGATGGGGACATGCCCAAGGGTTTTTGGGGCCAATTGGCCTACCCTTTCCGCCGACTGCGGGCGAAGCCTTCCACTGGAAAGGTCTTAAAAGAAACGGGATGAGGGCAGAGCAACCCGCCAAATTGGCCGAGTGAGCCCGTCTGGAGAAAACCCATGAAATCATGGGCTTGCCGCTGTATTCAAACCTTGGCCATACGCTCCGCCCGCCCGAGACCGATCCGGTTCAAGATGAATTTCCACGGCCACAACAGTTTCCAACAAAAGATGATGGCGCCCTTGAGGCTGATTTTCCTTCTGCCTTCTTTGGCAGTATCGGCATAGTATCCCATTTCGATCAGTTGCTCTAATTCACGGTTCATCGAGCTTTCCATCTCCACGAATACCTGTTCCGGAGGATTCGATTTTCTTGCCCTTGACTTGAAGTGATGGTCCCGAATCCTAAGGAACAGGCGCTCAAGCTCCTGGACCGTGGTGGTCTTGGGAAAACGCAGCGCAATCTTGTCTTCATTTTTCGGGTAGACGGGCAGATGCTTGGAGTTATTGACATCCAAAAGCGCCCCATCGGAAAACAACTGGGTGAATTCCTGCCAAACGGTGAGGCCTCCAGGCTCCGGGTGTTGGGCCAAGGTCGCATGATATTCCCCTTTCATGTACAAGTGGAACCTCATTTCGGTGCCGGAAATGGTGCGCGCCCCGGCGAAGCGAAAACCGTTCTCCAGGAACTGCTCATGCAGGCCCGAAAAATCATCCGATTTCCAATCCGTTTCCTCGTCCTCGAGCTCCTGGAGCTGATAGCGTTCCGGAACAGACTGTGTCTTCCAAACCAGCAACGGCCCGGCCAGGTGGCGGAACAAATGGTAAAAAACGATGATGCCGATGAGGATTTTCAACCAAGAAACCATCTCTCTCCCCATATGCACGGATGCCCGCGACTCCAGCCGACTCTTGGATGGCCATCATCCAATCGGCTTTTTAGCGCTAACTCGAGTTCTTCCCGGAGACGTCAGTCTAGCATACAGGCTCGCCGAAATGGCCTGGCCCCGATGAACGATGAATCGATTAACCGCGGCGGTTACGCATCCACTTTCGGCATGTCCCTCGGCGGCGGCATGGACTCGAAGGAGGGCAATGCCGCATCGAGCTTGTTCCATGAGAGCTCGCGCTTGGTGTAGACCACCATTTGGGGTTGAAATACCTCGGGATCATCCAGACTGGACGCCCGAACGAACACCATGTCTTGCATGGCGGAATTCTTCGAATAGACCGGGGAGCCGCAATGGGGACAAAACCCGCGGCTGACCCTATTGCCGCTATCGGTCGGCGAATCGTAGAACCGCATCTCACCTTCGACCTTGAACGCCGCTTTCGGCACCACCATATGGCTGCAATGGCCCGTACCGCTGCTGCGCCGGCAATCCAGGCAATGACAATGGCCGCCGCCGCGCGGCTCGGACCCCTGATAGCGCACCTTCCCACACAGACAACCGCCCGTGAATCCACTCATGAGACCCTCCTATAACTTGCAAATTGCAACTAATATTTCACACTGAATTGCAAAATGCAAGTGGAAATGCTATTTTTTGTAGATGAGCGCCGCGAAGGATCCCAAACGGTCCAACTGCCCCATCAGTTTCTCTCTTGATATTTTTGGGGATCGCTGGACATTGCTGGTTCTACGGGACCTGCTGCTCTTCGGTAAAAAAAGCTTTCAGGAGCTCCTCAACGCAGAGGAAAGCATCGCCTCCAACATCCTATCGGACAGGCTGAAACGCCTGGAGGCTTGCGCCATCATCACGCGGGAACGGGATCCCGATGACGGCCGCCGCTTGATTTATCGGGGAACGGAAAAAGGCCTGGACTTGATTCCCATTCTGCTGGAAATCGCCGCCTGGGGCGCCAGTCATGATTCGGAAACAGCCGCCCTTTCTACTTTTGCCCAGCGCTTCTACCAGGGGCGGGAGGCGATGATCGCCGAGTTCCGCGCGCAACACCAAAAAGAGAACGCCGGCAAATGACGAAATGGCCCGACCTCACGGCGGGATGCGCGCGGCCCTGGCGAGCCGCGCCCATTTTCGCTGCAAATCCCGCTACCTGCCGAAGCGAATGTAGTGGGGAAGCATGATGTTGTTGTCGGATTCGTCTTTTTCCATGGTGTAACCGCCCGCCACCCACTCTACGCCGTTGGAGCCGGAGCGGCGGGCGGTGCTGTAATCACCCCAGCGGCTGGTCGCGCGCGTGCTGAGCCGGGGATAATACACCACGAAATCGCCCCAGACGCCCACGGCGTGGCTGGGATAATAATTGCCGCCGCCGAACCCGACCGACATGCCGAGCTCACCGCGGGAGTTGGTGGAAAGATAGGGGTCGATGAAGGCGAAGCGCGAGGTCCATACCTGCACCTGC
>JBGTRP010001022.1:0-2529 GCA_041940685.1 Acanthopleuribacteraceae bacterium | reverse complement strand
GTCGATTTCAAGCACCGTGTACAGGCCCCTGTAAGCTATGCAAAAGAAGAGCCCGAGCCGCCAGCCCCCAAAAAGGAGGCGTAAGCGGAACTCAATCGAGCTGACCCAAGGGGTCCCGCTCCACAAGATCGGCGAGTTGTCGATACACCTGGCCATTCTCGATCATTTGTGCCCGAATCGGCTCATTTTGCTCGGCAAGCCTTTGAAAAAATGTGGCGGCGTCACGCAGCAACTTGGCGGCGAGAACGGCATAGGAATCCGGGCTCTTTTCATTGGGGGAGCCCGACTCGGCCGCATTGCTCACGGAGCCCAGGGGATCGCTCTCCAACAGGGTCGCAGTTTGTTCAAATACGCCCGCATTCTCCACCATTTGTTCCCTGATCGGGGGATTTTGATCGGCAAGCTTGCGAAAGAATTCGGCGGCATCGCGCAGGAGCTTAACGGCAAGCGTCGCATGTTCTTTACCGGAAGGCGTTCCGCCCGGTTCGGCCTGAGCCGGTTCGGGAGGCCGGGATTCCGGAAAAAGCGCCTGGTCAATCGCTTCGAGCCAGGGAAAGGATTTTTCCCCTTGAAAGGGTCCCTTGGCGGAGCGCCAGTGGGCCAGAATCTGAGGGAATTGATTGAATTCAAGGCGGTATTCTTTGATGATGCGCCGATCCAGGGGAAAGAGGCGAATGCCCGCCAAACGCTTCTCCAGGTCTTCCGGTTCGATCTTTTTGTCGGCATCCAAACCGCCGCGCATCATCTCCGCCAACCGCTGGGGTTCATCGGTTCCCAGGCGAGTACGGGCCTCCTCTCGGGGCTTGGATTCCGACCCCAATAAAAAATCGAGCACCCGCTTGGCTCTTTCGGCCTGGGCGCCGGGCTTCAACCTCGCGCGGAACAGGTCTCTCGCCATGTGATGAAGCTTGACTTGCTCGAATTCGGGCAGCCAGATGAGGATCCCGGAACGCATTTGGGCCACCGCATCCAAGTCAAAGCACTGGCCGCAAAAGATGCAGACCGTGACCATGTTCTCCATATCGCGCGGATCGCCGTCGAGCGCCAGAACCTCTTGGTAACGCGTGTCGCGGAAGCCGCAAAAATGACATACGCCCTGATCTCTGTTCAATACCGCGGTTTTCAACGCGGGCGTAACTTTTTCAAAATACCCCTTGGGCGCCGCGTCCGGCGTCCCGGGGATCCTTAGGGATAGGGTGGGATTGGTTTGTTTCATCTCAGCTCCAAGGCCCTCCAATCATTGGTTGCATCGGTGCCTATTGGTAGCATGAATTATCCCGGTTGAGAAGAGTTGGAATTCTTTCCAATCGCGGCCAACCTCACGCGCCGCGCTCCTCATCGATTTTTTCCCTGCCCAAGGGTTTAAGCAAAAGCAGAAGCCGCGGCAGAAGGGTCATGGCCGCGAGCAGAGCGGCAATCATGGCCAAACCGGTAAACAGGCCGAAGTAGATGGTGGGAATGAAATTGGAGAGGGTGAGAATGGAAAAACCGAACACAATGGTCACCGAGGTGTAATACATGGCCTTGCCGATGCTGGCATGGCAACGATACATGGTGGCCCGGTAATCGCGATCCTTGGGAAACTCGTGTTTGAAGCGATGAATGTAGTGGATGGAGTGGTCCACGGCGATGCCGATGGTGATCGCGGCGATGGTAATGGTCATCATATCCAGGGGAATGCCCAGCCAGCCCAAGGTTCCCAGCACCAGCAACACGGGAATCATATTGGGCACGATGGCGATACTGGCCAAGAAGAAAGAGCGGAACAAAATGACGAACATCATCCAGGTAGCCAAAAAAACCATGCCGATCGTTAAAATCTGGGAGCGGAAAAGGCTTTGGAGCATATTGTTGTAGAGCACGTACATGCCGGTCAGACGGGCCTGGTCCCGCTCCAACTCAAGCTCCTGATACAGATGAGCGCGTATTTTACCCAGCAGCGCTTCCCGCATGAGCTCGGGGTTGGAGTCCTGCACCCGCACGCTGATCCGCGCCTGACTGAAGTCCTCGGAAACATAGGGCCTCAAAATCTCCTTTTTCAGGTCCGCGGGCAGGAAAGTCCGCACCATTCCCAAAATGAAATCGTTGATGGGTTTATCGTCATTGATCTTTTCCAGCACGCGGATCATGGTGTCCAGAGAGATCACCTTGCCGGTTTCGGGCAACCCATCCAGGAACTCATGGATTTCACGCAGCCGTTGCCGACCCTCGGGTTTGAACCAATAATCCTCGCTCTCCCCCTCCAGAATCAACTCCACGGGCGTGGTCCCACCCAATTTTTCATCGATGACCAACATCCCCTTGTAGATCTCGGTGGACTTCTTAAAGTAGTCAATAAACCGGTTTTCCACGGTCAACCGCTGGATGCCCGCAACGCTCAGCAACACGAGAACCAGAACCGCCACCAGCAGGCCGTTGCCCCTGCCGCCCTAGTCGGGGGTGGGGGACGGGACCGGGTTGGCGACATGGATCGTCACCTGATCGGCCCGGCTTTCCACGGCGATCTCGATGGTCGATCCGGGCGCCGCC
>JBGTRP010001021.1:0-2529 GCA_041940685.1 Acanthopleuribacteraceae bacterium | reverse complement strand
CAAGCCCAAGGGCACCATGATCAGCCATGCCGCCATCGCCAACCGGCTGCTCTGGATGCAGGAGACTTTTCGGCTCTCGACCGAGGATCGCGTGCTGCAGAAAACGCCGGTGGGCTTCGATGTCTCGGTTTGGGAATTTTTCTGGCCGCTTCTGGCTGGCGCGGCGATGATCGAAGCGCGGCCGGGAGGCCATGCCAATCCCGCCTACCTTGCCGACCTGCTCGCCGCACGCCTGGTGACAAGCCTGCATTTTGTTCCCTCCATGCTACAGTCCTTCCTGGACAGGGTTGGCGCGCGGCGATTTCCCGCGTTACAACGGGTGATTTGCAGTGGCGAGGCGCTCGCTCCCGATTTGCAGCAACGCTTCCTTGCCCAACAAAACAGCACCCTGCACAACCTCTACGGCCCGACCGAGGCCGCCATCGATGTCACCCACTGGCCCTGCTCGCGTGATCTTGAAACCCCGCCCATCGGCTATCCGATCAGCAATATCCGCATCCATATCCTCGACCGCTATCAGCAACCGCTTCCCATTGGTTCCACCGGCCAGCTTTACATCGGGGGAGCGGGCCTGGCGCGGGGTTATCTGGCCAACCCGGCGCTTACCGCCACCGCGTTCATCCCCGACCCGCTCGCGCGCGAGCCTGGACAACGCCTCTACGCCAGCGGCGATTTGGCCCATCACGGAGCCGATGGCGAAATCATGTTCCTCGGCCGCATGGACCACCAGTTAAAGCTGCGCGGCCACCGCATCGAACCCGACGAGATCGCGGCCGTGTTGCGCGGCCATCCCGCGGTGCGCGATGCCGCGGTGGTTCTGTGCGGACCAGGCGCCGCCCCCTTTCTCGCGGCCTTTGTAACGCTTGTCCGGAAAGGGGAGGCCGGCGAAAGGGACTGGCCCGCGCTCTTGCGCAACCACCTGGGAGGAAGGCTGCCCGCGATCATGACGCCCGCCCGGTTGACCGTGTTGGGAAATCTGCCGCTAACCGCCAACGGCAAGCTCGACCGCGCGGCGCTGGTTACATTGGGCGCCCGCGGACAGGTCCCATCGCGGAAACGAGTGCGGCCCCGTACGGCCACGCAGGAGATGCTGGCCGTCATCTGGAGCGAAGCACTCGGCCCTCGCAAACTGGGAATTCACGACAGCTTTTTCGAGTTGGGCGGCCATTCCCTTTCCGCCGCGCGCATTGCCGCCCGAATCCGGGAGGTTTTCTCTCTGGAAATGCCATTGCGAACCCTGTTTCGCGAACACCGGATTGCCGATCAGGCCGCCTGGATCGAGCGGCGGAGACGCCGCGGCAAGCTTCGGGAACTGCCCCCGGTCATCCCACTCGGGGAGGATGGGAACCCCCAACTTTCCTTTGCCCAGCAACGCCTGTGGTTTCTGAACCGCCTGGAGGGCGCGGGCGTGGCCTATCATATGCCGCTGGCTTTGGTCATCGACGGCCCGCTGGATGGGCGGGCCCTTACCCTGAGTTTGACCGAAATCGCTCGCCGCCACGAGACCCTTCGCACCCGCTTCCCGAGCCGCGAGGATAGGCCCTTCCAGAAAGTTGAACCAAACCTGGACTGGCGCCTGCCTCTGGTAGACTTGTCCCAAAACCAAGAAACCCGCGATGGGGAGCGGGTTCGAGGGTTGGCGATCCGGGCTGCGCGCACGCCTTTTCGCCTCGAAGACGCGCCGCCCTGGCGCTCCTGCCTGATGCGGCTGGAAGCCCAACGCCATGTCTGGTTGCTGGTGACCCATCATATCCTCTCCGATGCCTGGTCCCTCGGCGTATTGATGGAGGAAATCCTCGCACTTTATCCGGCCTACGCGCAAGGTAGGCCATCGCCGCTCGCGGCCCTGCCGATGCGGTATCGAGACGTGGCGCAATGGCAACGCGAGGCCCTGCAAGGCGGCCGTTTGAACGCCCAAATCCGGTACTGGCGCGAACGGCTCGCGGATGCGCCCCGCGCCCTGGACCTGCCCACCGACCGGCCCCGCCCCGCGGTTCAGGGGTTTCGCGGCGGCGCCGTGAGCTTCAGGCTCGATTCGGACTTGGCGGACCGGGTGGAACGGCTGTGCCTCGAATCGCAATCCACGCCCTTCACCCTGCTGCTCGCGGTATTTATGGTCTTGTTGAACCGCTACAGCCGCCAAAGCGATTTGGTGGTGGGCGTCCCCGTGGCCAATCGACCCCTTCCCGAAATGGAGCCCTTGATGGGGTTGTTCGTCAACACCCTGGCCCTGCGCGGGAACCCGAAAGGCCGGCTCCCTTTCTCCGAATGGCAGCGGCGCGTGCGTCAGATCGCGCTGGAAGCCCAGGACCACCAAGACCTGCCCTTCGAAAGGCTGGTGGAGGAATTGCGGCTGGAGCGGGACCTCGGCCGGGCGCCCCTGTTTCAGGCAATGTTTGTGCTGGTTCACGCGCCCTCCTACACGCGGGCTCTGCCCGGCTTGAGAATCCGCGAAATGGAAATCCCCCACGGGACCGCAAAATTCGACTTGACCCTGATGCTGATCCTGGACGAGACGGGCATCAAGGG
>JBGTRP010001020.1:0-2535 GCA_041940685.1 Acanthopleuribacteraceae bacterium | reverse complement strand
CTCCGATGCGCGGCGCTGGGCTCAGAAGGCTGAGTCCGATATTCGTGAGGGCATCCATTTTCCAGGGAAGAGTTCCCAGAAGCGGCGGTTTGCCGATTTGGTGGACCGTTATGCCCATTTGGCCGTGGCGCATGCCTCCGGGGCCGCAGCCGCCATGAACGGCAAGATCTCTGGAGGCGAACCCTCTTTATCCTGAGGCTTCCCATAGGTTCTCGGCCATTTCAAAATGATCCCATCCTTTTGGATAAAATCGGAGAGAGTGGGTATTGGATTTGGTTATCCCGCGCTCCGGAACTCAGGCGGCTGAGCAGGCCCACCGAGCTCGCCTCCGAAAAATAGGTTGGGTGTCTTGACCCAGATGTGCTTAACTGAAAATCACATTGTCAGGTTTCCGCTGAATCAGGACAAGGGCGGGGGAAGTAAGTCGGCATGTAGCTGGTTTCGTGATACTTAAGGATCTGATTTCCTGCTCTGTCCATTCTGGAATTGTTACGTTTTCCGGTGTGTTGGAGCGTGATCGCGGGGGCGGCTGGCGGAGGCATTATGCGGCCTGAGGATTCAAAATATAGAGGGACTATTTTCATGATGTTGGTCTATGAGGCCAGCGCTCTGCACGCCAGCTTCCGCCTCGCGCGGGATTTGATGGCGCGTGGATACCGGGTGGTATACGAGACCTCGCCAAATTTTGTGCGATATCTGGCGCAGAACGGATTCGAGTACCTGATGCTCCGTTCAAGACTGGGCGAGGGTCCTCCGGGGCTTCGGCGGTTCGCCCGCGAAACCCAAGTGCTGCGGGAAGCCTTTCCCGATGAATTGCCCGCTCTAGTCATCCTCGATCAGTTGCTGTGGTATTGGGGGGGACCGTTCAAGAATCTGGGAGTCCCGATCATTGGATTTAACGCCAACCTGGGAGCCGCTATCAATCCATGGTTGCCGCCAGTGACCGCCAACCTGCTTCCGCGCCGTCAAACGCCTCCTTTTTCCCGTTGGAGGGTTCGGTTGGCATGGTGGAAACTGTTTCTGTTGGGAGGCCCCCACCTGAAGCGCTCCTTTTTTTACCGTTTAACCCGCCAGGCATCATGGTCTCTGCCACGGAAGCTTAAAAAGACGGTGGAAGCCCTGGGCCTGGAGATAGGCCTTTGGGAGTACGGCTATCGTCTGCGGCTCCCGGAACTGGTTGCCGCCCCGAGGGCCTTGGAGTTTCCCGGTGCTCCCGAACAGGAGGATCGCCACTACATGGGCGCCTGCGTGGATCCGGAACGGCGCAACCACCTGGTTCCTTGGTCGTCTAAAACCGCTCGGGAAGACCCTCTCGACTGGTCATCCATTGCCACGGACAAACCGGTGGTCTACTGCTCTCTGAGCACGCTTTATGATGATTTTCCAGGGCGTGACCGTTTTTTCGCGGCGGTTTGTGACGCATTTCGCGCACGGCCCCACCTTCACTTGTTGCTGCAAATTCGCGATCACGCGGGGCGCCACTCAGACCCTCCCGCCAACGTGACGATCGTCCCTTGGGCGCCACAACTCGAGGTTCTGGCGCGGGCCGCCTTGTTTATCACGCATGGCGGCTTCGCCTCGGTGCGGGAGGGCGCTTATCACGGCGTCCCCATGCTCGTCTTCCCCTGTTGGCTGGATCAGTTCGGCAATGCGGCCCGGGTGGTCCACCATGGCTTGGGGCTGAGGGGCGATCTCCGTCGCGAGAGCGCGGAGAGCTTGGGCGCCAAGGTGGATTCGATTCTCGCTGAGCCCGCATTTCGCGAGGCGGCCCGGTCCATGCAGCGGGTCATCCAACAAGAAAAAGACAGCGACAAGGCGCTTGCCTTCATCGAAAAGGTTCTTTCAAGTTCAGCGGCGAGCCCATCCATCCAAGAGCGCCAGGCAGTCACCGGCGGCCAACGCGCTGGTCTCTGACCTGCCTCAATTGGGTTTGGATGAAGCCGATCGCCGCCTCCATCTCACCGCCCTTTTGCAGGTGTCGGCTCATGCGTCTCGCCGCCTCGCGGAAGCTGGAGTCCGCCATGACCCGGTCCACCAGATCACCCACCTTGTCGGGCGTGACGCCCCGCATTCTGCCGCGCAGACCCAATCCGTGGTACGCCACGCGCGCGGCATTGCCAAATTGATCATTCCAACAAGGGAACACCACGAGCGGAACCCCGAAATATAAAGCTTCCTTGATCGAACTCGGTCCGCCATGGGTGAGGAACAAAACCGCCTTCTGTAATACCTTTAGTTGGGGCGCCCATTGAATGAGGGTGACGTTGGCCGGCAGGGGGGGGAAAAGGGAGACATCTTCGCGGGCCTGCAAAAGCAAATGCCATTGGGGCCGCTGGCTGAAAGCCTGAATGACGGCACGAAAGAAATCCATGCGCCTAGGTAAATTTTCCGCCAGCGATCCGATCGAACAATACACCAGCGGACGTCCGTCAGCGGCCCTTTCCCAGCCCCGCGAACCATTGTCAGCCGTTTGCGAGGACCATGGCAGCCCCTCCTGGTTCCGGTCCAGATCGATGCAATGACCCGCGTAGTGGC
>JBGTRP010001019.1:0-2544 GCA_041940685.1 Acanthopleuribacteraceae bacterium | reverse complement strand
CGGGTGGAACGGTGCGGTTTTTTAGCCATCACTCCCGGGCCTGCAACGCGGAGATGCGGTTTTCCGTGTTCCAACCCCCGCGAGCGGAGGAGAGCGACGTCCCCGTGGTGTACTGGCTCTCCGGCCTCACCTGCACCGAGGAAAACTTCATGATGAAGGCCGGGGCTCAACGCTATGCCGCCGAGCTCGGGCTCATGCTGGTCGCCCCGGATACGAGCCCCCGCGGACTAGGGCTCCCCGGCGAAGACGACGCCTGGGATTTCGGAAGCGGCGCGGGTTTTTACCTCAACGCCACGCGCGAGCCCTGGTCGAATCATTACAAGATGTACGATTATGTGGTGGACGAGCTTCCCGCGCTGATCCAAAACCATTTTCCGGCTCGGCCGGGCAAGGCGGGAATTTGCGGCCATTCCATGGGCGGACACGGCGCACTGGTGATCGGCCTGCGCAACCCCGAGCGCTACGCCTCCATATCTGCCTTCGCCCCTATCTGCGCGCCAAGCCAATGCCCCTGGGGCCACAAGGCGTTTCGCAACTATTTAGGCGAAGACCCCAGCGCATGGGAAGCCTATGACGCCCATGCCCTGCTGTCCAAAATGGGCGCAAAACACGCGGGGAATGCGCCGACGCTGATGGTGGATCAGGGAGAAGCCGACAGTTTCCTCGCGGAACAGTTAAAACCCGAGTTGCTCGCCGAAGTTCGCGACCGTTACGGACTCCCCCTTACCCTTCGCCTCCTGCCAGGCTACGATCATAGTTATTACTTTATCGCCAGTTTCATCGGAGAACACCTGGCCCATCACGCACAAGCATTGAATCGAGGCTAGTGCGTCCGGCTAGGGGCGCCCGGCCAGGGACCGTTCGTTATTTCAACTCCAGCAGCTTGAGGCGGTCCCAGGGAATATACTGAGGTTTTCCATTGCCATCGGGAATAACCAACACGCCCAGGTTCTCCTCGTCCACATCGGCCGATCCGTCCAACACCAGGGTCTCCCCGGATTTGGTTCGCACGCTGGTGGCCTTCAGCCCGCGGGGCTCCAGACTGGCGATCAGCCCCATGGGAATTTGGTACTCCACATCATCCACGTAGCCGTTCAGAATCTCCCAGGTCCTCGATTCATCCATATCGAAAACGATTTGGCCCTCGTAGGCGTTGCCGTCCCGGTCAGTCGCCTTGCCGACCAAGGGTTGCCCTTCCTGATAATCGCTGTATTTGCGACCGGTTTTCCTGCCCCGATCGAAGCTGGCCCTTACAAATCGTTTCCAGGGGATCTGAACACGGCCATAGCGGGCGTCTTCCACGCAAATGCCGCGATTGTCATCATTAACATCGTTGGTTCCACTCAAAATGAGCTCTTTTCCGTCGCGCAGGATCACGCGGGAATCACTGCTGGAATTGCGTTCGATAGACGCAATGCGGAGCATTTCAATTTTCAGCCGACCATCCTCGGAGTCGCCGTCCAGCAGGTCGCCGCCCAGGCATTCCTGCAGGTCCCATTGCACAAAACCCTTGAAGCTGCCGATCTCGGTTTCCACGGTGCCCTGAAGGCGAGAATCAGGAGCCACGGAATCCGGGGGCGCTTCCATGAACACGACCTTTTCCAGCCGTTTCCAGTCCAACTCTATTTTGCCCATGCTCACATCCCACACCACGATGTCGGCGCCCACATCGTTGGAGTAGCCCTTCACCTTTTGACGCTCGCCCGATTTCAGCACAACCGTCACCTCATTGGAGTTCAGATCCTCCAAGGCCGCGATATCTCCGAAGCGGATCACGAACTGCCGCGTAAATTTGCTCTTTTCCCAAGAGGTTTTCAGTGTGATTCCAAGGATCTTGGTCACTTTTTTGTTCATCAAACGCTCTTCCGGAATGTATTCCTCGTAAGGGAGCGACCTTTTGCTGGAATTGAAGATATCGTCCCAAAAGGCTTCCTCGCCGCCCCAGCGCAAAATTCCGCGAAAGGATTTGCCGTTCACGAGCGTGACTTCCCCGTAAATAAATCCGTCGGGGTCGAACTCGGATTCGGCCGCGTATAGCGAGCCCGCCAACCCAAGCGCCAAAGCCAATGAGCCTACTCGAAAAAGCTGTTTCAAAACATTCATGATCCTGTTCTCCCTTTTCCTTGTGCGGCTCATGCGTATCTCGGCATGGAGCCTTGCTTGCTAGTCAAATATTTACGCCGCTCTCACTGTTGGAGTCGCGTCTCATCCCTTCCTCGGAATCCGACTCGGCGCCTTCCTCAGAACTCGTGCGCTCACCCCGGGGGTACTGCCCGGTAATTTCTTTTAAGACCTCGTACATTTGAAACTGGTACTTGCGCTCCGATTCGAGCAACTCCCGAGCAATCGTGACAAAGCGACGGTCCGTCATCCGATCCGGCCGGCTTTCCAACACCACGTCCATCGTGCTTTCGGGCATGGAAGGCGCGGGCGGAAACAGCCAGCGGTAGGTGCCCAAGCCAAACAGCAGCAAAAGAACCGCGGCCGCGGTCCGGGGAATCCAGAGCGGCAAACTAGGCCAGCACAAGGACGTGGGTCGAAGCC
>JBGTRP010001018.1:0-2553 GCA_041940685.1 Acanthopleuribacteraceae bacterium | reverse complement strand
CGCGAGGAAGGACAATACCTGATCGCGCAATCCTGGCCGCGGGCCGAACCCGACTGGATCGACGAAAAGGCGGATGAGGCCATGCAGTTGTTGCAAGAGCTCATTACCGCGATCCGCGGTGCGCGCAAGTCCCAGCAAATCCCCGCCAAGGCGCAGCTGAAGCTTTACCTTTTCGGCAGCCAACGACAAGCCGCAATCGTGGAAGAGGTCGAAACCATCCTGTTCAAGCTGGCCGGCCTGGAGAGCTACGCCTTTTTAGAGGAAGACAACGCGCCCGAGGGCTGTACGGCCGTCAACCTCAAGGGATTGAGCGCCTACCTGGACCTGCGCGGTCACCTGGACCTGACCACCGAGCTTGACAAAATCGATCAAAAGGTGCAGAAACTAGAGAAAGAACTCAAGTCACAGGAGAGCCGTTTGCACAACCCGAATTTTGTTGCAAAGGCGCCGGAGCACGTGGTCGCCAAGGTGAAGAAAGAATATGAGGACCTTCAACGTCAAATCGAATCACTCACCCAGACCAGGAACGATTTAGAACAAATGAGCCGAAAATAGATGGGCGCCCGGGAATGGACCCGCATGGTTAGGGCGGGCGAAGGGCTCAAGGTGGAGTTCAAGCGGCAAGCTCCTAAGTTGGACCGCATGGCCAAGTCCTTTTCCGCCTTTAGCAACTCCTCGGGCGGCTGTATATTTTTCGGCGTGGAGGACGACGGCCAGGTCTCCGGACTCGAACACCTGGAAGGCACGATTGACCTGGTGGAGCGGGTCAGCCAGTTCTATTGTCGCCCCCGCATCAAGGCGAAACCAAAGGTTTGGGATTACCTGCCGGGCATCCGGGTGCTGGTGGTGGAAATCCCCGAGGCCGAGGTGAAACCGATCTACGCCATCAACCCACATGATGAAAAAGACGCCTGGCCCTTTTTTCGCTCCGACCAGGAAAACCTGCCGCTGGACAAGAAAAGCATGAAAACCATGCGCCGCAAACCCTCCGTCTCCGTGGAGCGGGACATCGGCAACCTCGACCGGCACGCGGTTCACATTCTCAACCATCTCAACGACAACCCTCGCCAGACCATTAACAAACTGGCCAAATCCTGCAATATTTCCAGCCATCGCGCCAAAAAGATCGTGGTTCACCTGGAACAGAACGGGTGGATTCACGGCTTTTTCAACGAAAAACGGCGCGAATACTCGCTCGCCATCCCTTGGAGAAAAAAATGAGCTCCTGGTTTCAGGATCGCCAAAAGCAATCGCTTTTCGTGTTGCTGCTCCTCGTCCTCGGCTCCATTTTCTATTTTCGGCGCTCCTCGGATGAGGACCCGGGCGCCATCGTGGAGCGGGCCGTACGGGAAATGGTCGTGGCCGTGGAGAAAAAGGATCTCGGCGCCTTCCGCGAGCACCTGAGCGAGGAGGTACAGGACGAACGCGGCAGGAGCAAACAGGAGATCCTCCAAGTCCTGCGCGTGATCTACCTGCAAAACCCGAGAATTTCGCTCACCATCGTGAATCTGGATGCCCAGGACAGCACCAACCCGGATATGATCAGCGCCGACCTGACCCTGCTGATGGGGGATTCGATCATCCCCGACGATAAGGGCAATTTCAATTTGACCTTCCGCCGTGAGGATGACAACGCCTGGCGCGTGTGGGAAGTCTCTTGGGGAGACGGCGCGCGCTACGGTTATTGATCCCAAAAAAGTTTAAAAGCTAAGGAGAATACATGTTCAAGGGATTGGAGGGCCCGTTGGTCCTCGTTGTGTTGGATGGCGTGGGTGAAGTTGCCCGGGAAACCGGAAACGCGGTCCGCCTCGCGCGTATGCCTTTCTGGAATACTATCAAGGCCCGTCACCGCTTTACCACGCTGAAAGCGCATGGCGCCGCGGTGGGCCTCCCTAGCAATGGCGACATGGGCAACTCCGAGGTAGGCCACAACGCGCTGGGCGCGGGCCAGGTCTACGAACAGGGCGCCAAGCTGGTCAACAACGCTATCCGGAGCGGCGGTTTGTTCGAGGGAGCGGTATGGCGCACGGCTATCGAGCGGGTGGTTCAAAATCAAGCAGCGCTCCATCTGATCGGACTGCTTTCCGATGGCAATGTTCACAGCCACATCCAACATCTGTTCGCCCTGATGAAACAAGCGGCGCGGGAAGGGGTGAAAAGGCTGCGTGTCCACACCCTGCTCGACGGTCGTGATGTGGACGGAACTTCCGCTCATCGCTACGTGCAATGGCTGGAGAAGGAATTGGCCGCGCTCAATCAGAGCGGCCTAGATTGCCGCATTGCCAGCGGGGGCGGCCGCATGAAGATCACCATGGACCGCTATGGCGCGGATTGGGGCATGGTCGAGGCCGGTTGGCGGCATCATGTACTGGGACAGGGCCGTGGATTTGCCGACGCCATAACCGCGATTCGCACCTACCGCGAGGCCCAGCCGGACATCCTTGACCAGGACCTGCCCGGTTTCGTGATCGTGGATGAATCCGGTCCCGTTGGGCCCATGGCGGATGGGGACAGCGTCATTTTTTTCAACTTCCGCGGCGACCGCGCCGTGGA
>JBGTRP010001017.1:0-2554 GCA_041940685.1 Acanthopleuribacteraceae bacterium | reverse complement strand
GTGATGACGCTCATGCAGATCCCGCTCAAGATCACGACCTTCCTGACCACGCTGTCGGACAACCGATACGTGCTGCTGGGCCTGATCAACATCTTGCTGCTGGTGCTGGGCACGCTGATGGACATGGCGCCGATCCGGCGCCTCATACGAACCAAAACTTCAAGGGAAATTGGGATTCAGGGAGGTCATCATGAATCGTGGAAAGAGTTGTGTCCGAATGAGACCGAGAGCGGCCTTTTCAAAGCGCCTCCGGCGGATGCTCGTTTGGGGAGCGCTGCTTTGTCCGATGACAGGGTTCTACCTGTTCGGCGAAGAAGATCGCCTCACCGCGGAACGCCGTGCGGCCATCGTGGACAAGGTAGCCGCGACGCTTAACGAACGCTACATCTTCGCCGACGTGGCGCTTAAAATGGAGGCCTATGTCAAACAAAAGCAGGGCGAGGGCGCCTATGATTCGCTCGGCGATCCCGAGGCTTTCGCCGCTCGATTGACCGAGGATCTGCGCGAGATCTGCAAGGATCTTCATCTGCGTGTCCGCTACGCTCCCGAACCGCCTCGAAGCCGGGACAGCGCCGAGGATCGCGAGGCCGTTCGCCGCTCCATGGCGGCCCAAAACTATGGTTTCCAAAAGGTGGAGCGCCTGAGGGGCAATGTGGGGTACCTGGATCTGCGCGGTTTCTTCGAGGCCAGCGAGGGCGGCGCCACCGCGGTTGCGGCCATGAACTTTCTGGCCCACGTGGATGCGTTGATTGTCGATTTGCGCCAGAACGGCGGCGGTTCACCCAGCATGATTCAACTGCTTTCCAGCTATTTCTTTGAGGAACCGGTCCATCTCAATAGCTTCTACATTCGGCAGGGCGACCAAACCGAGCAGTACTGGACCTCGGCCTTTGTCGCCGGGCCCCGCATGGCGGATGTCGCGCTCTACGTGCTGACCAGCGGCCGCACATTTTCAGCCGCGGAAGAGTTCGCCTACAATCTCAAGAACCTGGAGCGGGCAACCCTCATCGGCGAGACCACCGGCGGCGGCGCCCATCCCGTGGATTACGCCTATTTCGAGGAACTGAAGTTTGGGCTGACCGTACCTTACGGACGGGCGATCAATCCCATTACCGGCAGCAATTGGGAGGGCAGCGGGGTCAGCCCCCATATCGAAGTTCCGAGGAAGGACGCCTTCGATCGCGCCTATGAAGAGGCGCTTCGCGCGTTGCTTTCCAAGGCGGAAGACGGTCCCCAAAAAACCGAAATCGAATGGGTTTTGGCGGAATGGGAGGCCAAACGCCTTGCGCCCGAGGTTCCGTTGAGCAGCCTGCAAGCGTACGTGGGCACATACGGGCCGAGAAAGCTGAGGTTGGTGGAGGGCCGTTTGATCTACCAGCGCGATGAGGGGCCAAAGTACCCGCTGTACCCCTTGTCCGAGGACACCTTTGGACTGGAAGGCCTGGACTACTTTCGCATTCGCGTTGAAAAAGACGAGGGCGGCGAGGTCGTTGCCTTGGTGGGGCTTTATTCCAATGGCAACCGCGACCGTTCGCCCAAGGATTGAACGCAGGCGCGGTGAGGCCGGGTAGGGATGGCGGGGTCTAGTCCTTTTTTAAATTGAAAATGGCCTCGTAATCGTAGCCCTTCTCATCCCCGGCCACGGGAACCAGGAAGACGGGAATCGTCCCCGTCGCCGCGTGCTCGACCTGGTACGTGGCTTGGATGAGAGCGGGTGATTTGGGGCCGGAAAAAGTGAGCGAAAACCCCTCGTATTGATCGCTCGGCACCGGCATGGAAGCGACTTTTTCCAGCTTGAGCACGACGCCGCTCTCCTGGTCCAACTGGGTCTGAAACTCCTGCTGAAGCAGGCCCTCAAACAGTTTTTGGCTTAATTTCTGATTGGCTGAATCACTCATATATCCTACCTTGTGCATGGGTTGATGGGAGGGCCCAGTATAACATGCCGGGGGCGCCCGGCCATGCCCGTCCAGTCAAACCGGAAATGGGGTTCGGGTCTCGTAGAACGCAGGATTCCAGATGGCGGATTCAAGTGGGAAATCCTTTTTTCCCCTACATTGGCCTCTGGCCTCTGAAACCCTTTGCCTTCCCTAACTCGGCACGAGGTTAGGGAAACCTGAGCGTGATGTTGGAAAATATTTGATATCCGCTATCGCTTTGTCCCGCGAAGTTGGATTGCCGGTCGAGGTAGCCGGCGCTCAGGGTCCACAGCAGGTCCTCGTGAATGGGAAGTTCGGTGGAGAAGCTGTAGGAGCGAATATCGTCATTGCGCGCGATGGTCATTGGAGTCAGGGGGTTTCGGTAATCGTTTTCACCGATTTCGATTTCAGGGCCGATACGGAATTCCTTGCGGGTTTTGTAGTAAAAACCGGCGAAATAGCGTGTGCTCAGGTAGTAGTTGTAGCCGGAGATGAGGGAAAACACGGGATAGCTTTGCGCGCCGATTTCAAAGGAGTAAAGGCGGGTGATGCGGTATTCCATCAGGGCTTCGCCGGAGGTCAGGTTCTCATCGGCCCCCGGGCTCAAATCGAAGCGCAATCTTTCCTGGCCTAGC
>JBGTRP010001016.1:0-2555 GCA_041940685.1 Acanthopleuribacteraceae bacterium | reverse complement strand
GAGCGGGCTATGCGTAAATCGTTCGTAGTGCCCCAGGTCCAGATCCGTTTCACTACCATCATCCAGCACGTACACCTCGCCGTGCTGGTAGGGATTCATCGTGCCAGGATCCACGTTGATATAGGGATCAAGCTTTTGGATGGTGACGCGGTATCCCCTACTCTCCAACAAGGCGCCGATGGAGGAGGCCGCCAAGCCCTTGCCGAGGCTACTCAGCACGCCTCCGGTGACAAAAATGTATTTAGTCATGAAAAACTCCCTCTTTATTCAATAGCAACTCTACCTTCTTCACATCCGATGGCGTGTCCACGCCCACGGAGGGAAATTGACTGAGCTCGACCTGGATTCGGGCCCCCATGTAAAGCGCGCGTAGTTGTTCCAACCACTGACGGGCTCCCGAACATAATCCATCAAAAAATCCTTGCGATAACAGTACACCCCGATATGGCGCAGATAGGCGCCTTCCTCCGCCGTTGGCGGAAAGGTGAAGGACGGGTTGAAGGGAATGGACGCCCGCGAGAAGTAAAGCGCGCGCCCGCGCTTGTCCACGACGACCTTGACCACGTTGGGGTCGCGGTACTCCGCCTGGCTGGTGAGCGCTGTCGCCAGGGTTGACATGGCGGCGTCGGAATCGTTTAACAGAGGCTTGGCAACCGCGTTAATGGCTTCCGGATGAATGGCGGGCTCATCGCCCTGAACGTTGATGACCCATTCGGTATCCAGATCGCGCGCCACCTCGGCGATTCTGCTGGTACCGTTTTCATGTTCGGAGGAGGTCATGACGGCTTTGCCGCCGAATGCCTGAACCGTCCGCAGGATTTCCTGGCTGTCGGTGGCCACTACCACCCGCTGAGCCAGGGATTGTTGGGCTCGCTCATAAACCCATTGGATCATGGGTTTACCGAGTATTTTGAAGAGAGGTTTTCCCGGAAACCGCGTGGCGGCCATTCGCGCGGGAATCAAAACACTAACCTTCATGAGGTTGAATGAACCTCCGCCTCAAACAAGCCCCTATTCTACAAGCAAAATCGAGCTCGCGTCAACGAGGGGAAAAACAAGCCGAAAAGGCGACGCCGCTCCGGCGGCCCGCAACAAAACCGGCAGCAAGGCTCGTGGCCGTGCTCGATCCAGTCCCTCCAACTGCCATGGGTAAGGGATACCTGACCCGCTTTTGCTTTCTTCCCTTGGGGAATCGTACTAAAATAAGTCACCCATCCCCGAGGCCATCCTTTCCCCGGGCATGGTGGCCGAGTGCGGAGGAGAGGCAGTAGAGCGAGTGACACTCCTTGGGAAAGTCCCCTGTTTTTGTCTATTGCAGACGCGAGGCGCCGAATCGGCGATCAACGGGCATGCGCGTGGGGCTCCGCCTTCGAATTCCCAGGACGGTTCCTCGGTTTCCTGGTTTCCCCTAAGGGTTTTCAGCGCCGCCCGCCAGGGTCTCCGACGTGGATCGGTGGACGCCTAAAATGCCCGGCGCCTTTTGCCATTTCCGGCGAACGCGTGGGTTCGCCGCGAACAAACCAAACCGAATTGGAGCGGGAAACAGATGAAAATTGAAATCAAGGTGCCTCAGGCCGGTGAGTCGGTAACCGAGGCGATGATCAGCGAGTGGTTCATGGCCGATGGCGACATAGTCGAGAAGGACGAGGCGATCCCCTACACCCGCGACATCGGCGGACGCTTCGTCCCCGTGACGCCCTACGGCTTCGACCACGACGGCGCCTCGGCCATCCGCGCGAGCGCGCTGGACCTGATGCGCTTCGCGCGCGCGTTCTGGAGCAGTTTTTTCCGCGTGTTTACATGCTCCAGCATTAGCCGATAGTAATTTCCGCTCGCCTTCGCACGATCCGCCTTGACCTGATCAATGTCTTTGCCTTGCTTCTTAAGCGATTCGAGTTGCGATTGATTAAACTCGTAGGTGCCGGAACTCGGTGAACGAAAATCGGTGTGCAGCGACTTGCCGCCCCAGGCCGTCTTGATGATGAGGATCGGCTCATCGAGATACTTTTGCATGTAGATTCCAAAGGTGAATTCAGGACCAATCTTTGTCCCGCGACCTTTCGCCCCGTAACCGGCGGTCAACTGTCCGTGATACTCCTCTTCGGATCCACCATTCCCAATCGACGAGATCCACACCTGCTCACAGACCCTAGGCTTCCCGTTTGCGTCTCGCATCTCTTTCAAGATCGGCGCCGTACTTGGGTCCATTCCAACGTGGTCAAACGTCGAAATCTCGGCATGCCCCTGCATGTTCGATTGCCCAACGAGAATATAAACTTTGAGCGACTCTTTCGCGCAAAGGTGCGAGGCACAGAATAGGCTGAACGCGATGATCATCGTGAATCGAATTGTCATTGTGGAATTATCTCCGTGAGGACGGGTTTGTAACTTCGTCATGCTGTGCTTAGAACGTGGGGAAAACAACTTCGTTACCAATGATACAATGTACATATCTGTCGTGTCGTATCATGTTACCATGTGGTGCTGACAAGCGTACGACGATGTGGCCTGGTTCGGGTAGCCTATCGTTAGAAAAACATGCAAATCCTGAGAGG
>JBGTRP010001015.1:0-2556 GCA_041940685.1 Acanthopleuribacteraceae bacterium | reverse complement strand
TTCTTCCTTTGTGTCCGCCGTAGCCTTTTCACCGGACGGCAAAATGATAACAACTGGCTCTGGTGATGCGAACACTTTGATTTGGGACCTCGAAACCGCTGAACCCATTCAATCATTAAAAGGACATCCATCTTTTGTATCAGCTATCACTTTTTCACCAGATGGTTCCAAAGTACTTACTCGCTCCGGAGATGCGGCGATAACGATCTGGGACATTTTCACCGGAATCGCCATCATCACGCTGGACGGCCATACTTCTGATGTTTCTTATGTAGAAATAGCTGCTGACAGCAAGAAATTTATAACCGGCTCACGCAAGTCTTCAACCAAAACCTGGCTGATCAATGGAGAGGATATTGTAAATGAAGTGAATCGCACTATGGCAGGAGAGCTAACAGGAGAACAGCTACTGGGCTATGGATTGGAATCGATCTATGCCATCGAACCTTCCCTGGTAGAAGATGTACTGAAAGAAAATGATCCCGTCAAATTATATGCTCATGCCCGCTTTTTTGCTTGAAATGGCCGAAAGCTGGTCCTCGTAGATGCTCTTGGAGTCATGCAGCAGCCGGCCGATTAAGGTCGATTTCCCATCGTCCACGCTGCCCGCAGTCGAGAACCGCAGGATTTCCTTTTCCGATTCCTTTTGCAAATATTCCTGAATGTCCATGTTCGCTCCCCGAAAAATAGCGGCTCCCGCCGGAAATGCTAAAAATAACCTTCGCGTTTCTTGAGCTCCATCGAGGCCTCGGCATCGTGATCGATGACTCGGTTTGCCCGTTCCGAGGTTCGTTCGGCCATCATTTCCGCGATGATCCCGGCCACCGAGGTGGCGTTGGAGGGGACCGCCCCGGTGCAGGGCATGCAGCCCAGGCTGCGGAAGCGGCACATGACCTTCTTGGGCTCTTTTTTCAAGTGTTGCGGGAAGGGGAAATTTTCCACGGGAATCAGGTGGCCACCCATTTCGACCACCGATCGTTCCTTGGCGAAGTACATGGGGACGATGGGAATTTTTTCCAGGTAGATATACTGCCAAATATCCAGTTCGGTCCAGTTCGACAGGGGAAACACACGAATGGATTGTCCTTTTTTGATGCGCGCGTTATAGAGCGACCACAACTCCGGGCGCTGGCTCTTGGGGTCCCATTGGCCCAGCTCATCGCGGAAGGAGTAAATGCGCTCCTTGGCGCGGGATTTTTCCTCATCGCGGCGTGCGCCGCCGAACACGGCGTCGTATTCGCCCTCGCTCAGGGCATCCAACAGGCCACGCGTCTTGAGCAGGCCACAACAGGCGCTGGTGCCCAGGTCGTAGGGATTGGCCCCGTCCTTGATGGCTTTTTCATTGCCGCGGACAATTAGTTGCAGATCGTTTTCTTTGACGAATTGATCGCGGAACTCATACATTTGCGGGAATTTATAGGAGGTGTCCACGTGGACCAGGGGAAAGGGAACCTTGCCGGGGTACATCGCCTTTTGGGCTAGGCGCACCATCACCGAGGAATCCTTACCCACGGAGTACAGCATGGCCGGTTTCTCGAATTCGCTGACGACCTCGCGAATGATGTGAATGCTTTCCGCTTCCAGTTGTTTCAGATGGGAGAGTTTGTATGTGGTCATGTTTCTTCCGCCTCCGGGTTCTTGACAAGCCGATCGTCCCGCGGCCTATCCAGGAAAAGGGACATGACGAACTCGCGGCCGTCTTCCGGCGTCCCTTCGAGCGTGTCGATCACAAGCTCCGGATTTTTGGGTGGCTCATAGGGATCATCGATACCCGTGAAGTTTTTAATTTCCCCCGCTCTGGCTTTGGCATACAGCCCCTTGACATCTCTGCGTTCGCATTCTTCCAAGGGGGTGGAGACATATATCTCAATAAAATTCATGCACATGGCGCGAACCTTCTCGCGCGTTTCGGCATAGGGTGAAATATAGGAGGCGACGACGGTTATGCCGTTCTTCTCCAGCATGCGCGCGATAAACCCGGCCTGCAGCACATTGGCGTCCCGATCGGCTTTGGTGAATCCGGTTTGCGGAAGGAACTCGCGCGTCACGTCGCCATCCAACCATTCTACTGGAATTCCCAATTCCTCGCAGCGCGCCAGCACCAATCTGGCGATCGTGGTTTTGCCAGAGCCCGATAAGCCCGTGAACCAGAGCACCGCGGGTTTTGGGAGGCTGGCTGGCTGTTCCCGCTCCGGTTGATGCACCCGCAACAGCATGGATTTAATCAGCAGCTCGACCCCACCGACCAAAAGCGCCGCGGCTGGGTTGCGGGTGAGCGCGTACACCAGCAGCATGGTGGGCACGGTGGCCACGAGGCGCAGGAGGTTCTCTTTGAAGATCGTGGACGATAACGACTTGGAATCCATGCTGACTCTCGCTGGATGGTTCCGTGCAACGCGAAAAGGCGCGCCGCCGGTCGACGTTCTGGAAATGTTACTAGATCACAAGACGGTTTTGGTAAAAAACTAGAATTCTATTTTTTATTCGAAAAGCGCTGAAAAAAACTCGGAAATCTGAAGATACCCTGCTCAGGTTTCCACCGACCACAACCACCAA
>JBGTRP010001014.1:0-2561 GCA_041940685.1 Acanthopleuribacteraceae bacterium | reverse complement strand
ACCGCTGGATCCGGGAGAAACGCCCCGCCAAACCCAGCCTCTATTGGGAGCGCCTGCTCGCGGATCCGCAAAAGGCCGCCGCCCAAAGAAGAGCAACCCCTCGGGAAATTTCCCGCATACTTAAAGGCGACCTGGACTGGATCGCCATGAAAGCCCTGGAAAAAGAGCCAGGCCGAAGATATTCTTCGCCGGACCACCTGATCGCCGAACTGCGAAGGTTTTCGCAAAATCGGCCCGTGGAAGCGGGCCCGCCCTCTCGATCCTACCGGTTGCGGAAGTTTCTCGTCCGCAACAAATGGATGGTGGCAACCGGCATGGGGGTCCTTGTCCTGACGCTGGCTTTTGCCTACGGCATGTGGGTCCAACACCGGGCCATCGTCCGGGAAAGGGATGCGGCGCAAGTTGAAAGGGACAAGGCCACTCTCGAGGCCGCAACCGCCCGCGGCGTTACCGACTTTTTAACCGGCCTGTTCGAGACTTCCAATCCTTTTTCCACGACAAGGGAGGCCCGGGGAGAGAACATTACCGCGAAGGAACTCCTGGATCGCGGGGTTGCCAAAGTTGAGCGGGAACTCGAAGACCAGCCGGAGGTTCAGGCTCGGCTTCTGACAACCATCGGCTCGGTGTACCGCGGCCTGGGCCTTTTTCGCGAAGCGAACGGCCCCTTGGAGCGCGCGCTTTTCCTACGCCGTGAGTATCTGAGCCCCGAGCACCCGGAAATTGCCGAAAGTCTCGCCCAGATGGGCTCGCTCTTTTTTGAAATGGGAAATCTCGATGAAGCGGAAGCCCTCCTTCGGGATGCACTGGATTTGCGCCAAAGGATCTTGCGGGAGAACCACCCCCAGATCGCGGACTCTTCCAATCACCTGGCAAACCTACTGCGCGAAAAGGGGGAATTCGCGGAAGCCGAAACGCTTTTCCAGGAAGCGCTTGCAGCGCGCCGCCTCCATTTCGGCGAACAGCATACCAGTAGCGCGGAAACCCTCAACGAGCTCGCCATCCTTTTCGCCGAACAAGGGAAATTCGCGCTCGCGGAAGAGCATCATTCTCGCGCGCTCGCCATCAACCGCCGACTCTTAGGCGAGGACCATCCGATCGTGGCAACCGATCTCAACAACCTCGCCCTGGTTCTACAAAATAAAGGAGATTTCCCCCAAGCGGAACGCCTCTACAGACAGTCACTGGCCATACGCGAGCGAGTCCTAGATGAGGACCATCCCGACCTTGCCACGAGCATGAACAACCTAGGCCTGCTGTTCCATATTGGCGGAAAATACGTGGAGGCGGAACCGCTATACCGCGAGGCGCTGGCCCTGCGGCGCCGCATCCTCGAGCCCAACCACCCGCTGATTGCCACCAGCCTCAACAATTTGGGAGGGCTGTTTTACATGATGGATCGCTACCGCGATGCGGAACCCTACTTTCGCGAATCTTTACAGTTGAGGCGGGGAAGCCTGGGTCCTCAACACCCGCTGATCGCACAAAGCCTAAATAACCTGGCCCTTATTCACGGGGCGGACGGTCGGTTTGCCGAGGCCGAATCCCTCTACGCCCAAGCACTCGAGATGCGTCGGAACCTACTGGGCGACAAACACCCTGAAATCGCCGCCAACCTGAGTTCTTTGGCCCGACTCTACGCCGATCAAGGACAATACCCGAGAGCGGAATCCCTGGCGCGTGAAGCTCTCGACATGTATCGTGGATTCTATGAGGAAAACCACTATCGACTGGCCGTCTCCAAGAGCCTAATTGGATTTTGCATGGTCGCGCAGAAGCGCTATGAAGAGGCGGAACCGCTGCTGCTGGAAAGTTACCAAGTTCTAAACAGCCAAAAGAACGCGAGAATGACCCATGCCCGGGAGGTCACCGAACGCATGATCCAATTGTACCGCGATTGGGGCCGGCCCGCGATGGCGGCTGCTTACGAGAAAAACCTTCGCTCCCTTGAACCGGCGAAACCCTAAGCTTTTAAACCGGGCCCCGATGGGCGGGTAATTTCCCATGTCCCCTTGAAGCCGGAGGCGTCCAGCCATTTTCCGCCAACGCGGGGTCGACTCCTGCCGAATTTCCACCAAGTTTTGTGGCCGCTTTTGGTTCGTTTGAGCCTAGTACTTATTAGAGGCCAACGCCGGCGCCCATGCCTTGGCTTGCCGGCGTCAGAAACCGGCCCGACTTGATGGAACGAACACACAAAGGAGACAACCGATGAAAAAGAAACAAAAGCTGAAACTGGACAATTTGGAGCTCAAGAGTTTTGTGACAAATCTGGACTCTGAAAATAGACAAAAGGTGGTTGGCGGCCATGTTCCCACCATCCACACCGCCTGTTTCAACACAAATACCTGTGCCCCTCTCGACCCCGGCCCCCACGACAACCTGTAACCGCGGGAAGCACCTCCCTCGGAAGACCAAGTATACAAGGCCGAGAAAGAGGCGGCACTTCACGCCAAAACGACCGAGCCCGGGGCGATCGGCCCCGGGTTCAACTCTCTCCCCCCCGCTAACAACCCCTTTGTTGGGTAGTTTTCAGTGAGGAAGTAAGGGGTTCCCCCGTTTACCTG
>JBGTRP010001013.1:0-2561 GCA_041940685.1 Acanthopleuribacteraceae bacterium | reverse complement strand
CCGCCACGAAATTTTGCGGACGACCATTGGACAGCACGATTCCCAACCCTATCAACACATTCGCGTATTTGCGGGATGGCGCCTTCCGGTGGTGGACCTCGGCGGGCTTCCCGAGGACCGAATTCGCCGTCTTGGCGCGAATCAGGCGCAAGCCAACGCGGAATTGGGCTTTGATTTGGAAAACGGACCGCTCCTGCGGGTCAACTTGATTCTGGCTTCCAAAAAGCGGGCGCTGCTTGTGAATAGCATGCACCATCTCGTCGCGGACGGTTGGTCCGTGGGCGTGGCCGTTCGCGAGTTGCGCATGGAATACGAAAATCGGGTGCGGCAGCATCCATGGGAGCCGCCCGACCTGATGGTACAGTACGCGGATTACGCGCTCTGGCAACGCGATTGGTCAGCCGGGCCGTATCTGGAGCCCGCGCTTTCATTCTGGCGCGAAAGTCTGGCGGACCTGCCCGCCAACCTACCCGGCCTTTACGATCATCCGCCGCGCGGGCGGACGAGCGAGGCGGCGGGACGGTTCCACTTCACCATGGAGCCATCCCTTGGAGGAGAGCTGCGGGCGCTTTGCCAACGAGAAGGCGCGACCCTTTTCATGGCGTTGCTGACCGGGTTGGAACTGGCGTTGTTGTACCGAACGGGCGGGCGAAGGCTGGCGGTGGGCACGGATGTAGCCAACCGAGGCCATGTGGAGTTGGAGCCCCTGATCGGATTCTTCATCAACCAACTGGCGCTGCCGTTGCGAATCGAGGGCGACCCGAGCCTCGTCGAGGTTTTGCATCAGGTCCGGGACACCACGTTGAGCGCTTTCGCCTACCAGGACCTTCCCTTCGATATGTTGGTGGAGGCGCTGAATCCGCCACGCGGCCCGGGCCTAACGCCCTTCTTTCAGGTAAAATTCGTGCTGCAGAACGCGCCGGCGCAAGCGCTCTCCCTGCCCGGCCTTGAAATGCGGGCAAAACCCCTGGACCGCGGAAACGCCAAGCTCGATTTGCAGCTTAACATGAGCGAGTCCATCTCGGGTCTCCGCGGCGAGTGGATCTACCGTTCGGAACTTTTCGAGGCCGCCACCATCGAGCGCCTGCACGCGCTTTTTGAAATGGCGCTTACTCACCTCTGTGAGGAGCCGGATTTGAGGGTAGATACCCTGGTGGCGCGGCTGGAAGCCCAGGAACGGAAACTCAAAAAGCGGGTCGCGGCCGCCGATAAAAAAGAACGCCGCGCCGCTTTTCAGAATATGTTGAGCAAACCGAACTAGATTCATGGAAGGAACGGCCACATGACCGCCATCGAGGGATTCCCCCTGACGCCTCAGCAACGCCGCATCTGGAGACGGATACTCAAATCCGGTAGGACGGCGGCGGACATGGTCATTCAATTGGAGGGCCCGCTCGTGGCGGCGAGGTTGCGGCGGAGTCTGGAAGCCTTGGTGTCCCGGCACGGCATTTTGCGGACGCGCTTTCCGATTCCCGAAGGCCGGACCATGCCCGTTCAGGTGGTGGAAGAAGAGGTTTCCGTCCAATGGGATGAGAAGAAAGGCGGAGCGAAATCTGCCGATCCTTTCCCCTCGCGCATGCCTGATGTAGAGTCGGCCAGGGTGCGGGCACGCTTGTTATCCATGGGAACGGACCGGCATCGTTTGGTTCTCCAACTGCCGCTCATGCAGGTTGACGGCCATTCCCAAATCTTGCTGTTTCAAGAGCTGGCCGATATCTACCATGCATGTTCCGAGGACCCGCCCACCGAGGAGGAACGGGTGCGGTACGTCCAATTCGGGCGGTGGCTGACCCAATTGTCGGAAGAGAGGGGAGAGGGCGGAGCTTTTTGGAGTTCTTTACCGGACATGGAGAGGGTCAAACTTGCTAACGAGCGTGAACCCTGCGGGGACCGGGTTTACCAAGGCTTCCCGGTTTCGGCCGAGCTGGGGGAGATGCTTTCCGCTACCGCTTCGAGTTGGGGCCTGGCCCCCCGGGATTTGTGGATGGCCGCTTGGTCTGTGCTGGTTGCGCGCATGAGCGGCGGGGAAAGGCTGATGATGGGTTTCACCGCGTTTGGCCGTTCCTTCGAGGAATTGGAAGAGGTTCCAGGTCCCATGGCGCGCCTCCTTCCGCTGCCCTTTACTTGGCGTGAGCGCCACGGTTTTCGCGAGGCCGCCCGCCAATGGGCGTCCAAAATCGGGGAAGCCGAGGATTGGCAGGATTATTTCGGCTTGGATGAACGTCATTGGCGCGTGAATCCCTGTTTCGCTTTTTGCTACGATCAGGTACGGGATCCCCTGGGTGCCGGCGGCGTCCGTTTCCGCTTTGCGACACCCCCGATTTCACCATCGACCGAGGCTCTCACCCTGAACCTGCTCGCCCGCGGCGATGCGCTGGAAATGGGTTTTTACTACGACAGCGGCAGCTTCGAGGCTGGAGACATCGAGCGGTTGGGGGCGCAACTCGAGGTTTTGCTCGAGTCCGCGCTCCGAGGCCCAGGCCTGCCCATGGGGCGTCTGCCCGTGCTGACCCCCGATCAGCGAGCCCGCCTGCTCTTTGAGTTGAACCCCCGGGAAACCA
>JBGTRP010001012.1:0-2563 GCA_041940685.1 Acanthopleuribacteraceae bacterium | reverse complement strand
ACTTGGAGCAGCTCCATCAGCGTCTCCGCCAATACAACTTCTCCGACGGGTCTCTCTCGCTCTTGACTCGTCTTGTTCCCTTCTTCAACTTTCAATCAACTCGGCTCTTTCACGCCGACAGAATGCGTAGTCTACCCACTTCATCACATCCAGTCAATTGTTTTTTATGCTTTTTTTCCGGCGCAATTGCACAAATAGGACGGGGCGTTCGAGCACGACCGCCGAGAGCCTGGATCGGATCTTGAAGACGACGGGAGGTGAACTCCTATTCGCCGTGAAGACGCCTTGCCGCTATCCGAAGTCAGGGCTTTGAAAGTCAAGTCGGGATTGCCGCGAGACCTAAAAAAAATATTTTTTTCAAAAAAAGCGGTGATATTTCGCTAGACGATGCATTTATATATGTGAACGCCGCGGACGGGCCCGAACGCGATCGAGAGCAAGGCCCCGAAGCGGGCCGCGACTCCTAACCGCCGGTTGGGTAAAACGCGGCAAGGCGCCATGGTAAAGGAGACATTTTTGAGAAGGTCTCTCGACAATGTCCAGAATGCGTATAGACAATGCCGTTTGTTCCCTGATCGACGCCACTCCCGGCTGCCGGCAAGGAATGGTTGCGCGATGGAGGTCGCCTGACCATGTCCATGACCACGGGGGCCCAGTGGATCAAAGATCGCCAGGGAAATCTGGTCAGCTTCGACCAGGTGTACGAACGGTATTTCCAACCGATCTTCAATTATATCCTGCATCGCGTCGCGGACGTGGCGGAGGCCGAGGATCTCACCGCGCGCACCTTCTACAAGGCGCTCAAAAGTTCATGGCGCTTTCGCTGGTCCGGGGCATCCATCGGAAGCTGGCTCTATCGCATTGCCACCAACGAGGTACACGCCTTTTTCCGCGAGCGGAACCGGAGGAGGCTGGAGCCGCTAACCGGCGAAGACGACATCAGCGATCCGCTCGCGGGTTCCGCACGGGAAGAGTTGGAGCAGGCGGAGAGGGAGCTGGCCAAAAACCACATCTTCCTGGACCTGAACGCCAGCATCCGGGAGTTGGATTCCGAGGAGCAGGCTCTGTTGACCCTGCGCTATTTTGAAAAGAAGTCCTTTGCGGAAATCGCCCAAATCCTGAAGAAGCGCCCGGGAACGCTCACCATGCGCACCCATCGGGCGCTGCAAAAGCTGAAACGCAAATTGGAGGAACGAGGCATCGACCATGAAAAAATTAGAGGATGCTTTGAGGGACCTGCCGTTACCGGATATCAAGGTGGACAGGTTCAGGCAAAACTTGCGCCGTGATCTGCGGATACAGGTATCCGCGGGCGCTTCCAACAATTATAAATGGGCTTTCGTAGCGGCCTGTTTCCTGACCGGGATGCTGGCCAGCCTGGTGGTGATTTTCATTGCACGGCCGGCCATTCCCAAGAACCTCCACGCGGCGCTCGCGAACAAACCGGCGACGGTTGACGTCCCGGTGGAACGCGGGGGGACAGATAGCTTTCACGGAATCCCCGCGAGCGGGCCGCCCCAAGGCTTGGTGCGTCTTCAGGATCGTTATCTTCCCGTCGAGGCCGATCACCGCTTCCTCTCCAACTGGTACCAAAACATGTATCCCACCCAGCCTTTCGAGATAAAGGCCGTCGAGGAAGAGGCCATTTACGCGGCCCGCAGGTTTAAGTTGAGCGGGGGCAAAACCATCGTCGTATACACGGAGCTTTCCCAGCCGCCCGCCTACTTGGAAAACAGCTACTAGACCCAGGAACACGGGGCCCATCCGCGAACCGCCGAGCGAGTCTCGGCGCCGACCGAATTGGGCGTTCGACCAAATTGTGAATCCAGTTCGAATTTCATTCAACTACCAGGAGGTTTCTTATGAGAAAGTTTGTATCGGTTCTTCTTCTGTCCCTGACCGCTTTCGCCGCTTTCGCCGGCGAAAAGGGCGCTTTTTTGGGTGTTCAGGTCCAATCCTTGAACGAAAAGGCCAAGCAGGATTTGGGTTATGACGGAGCGGGCGTGGTCATCCACCACATCGTCGACGAGTCCAACGCGGAGAAATTCGGGCTCAAGGTAAACGATGTGCTCATTTCCTTTAATGGCGTGGAGGTTTCCGATCCGCAAACGCTGGTAAAGCTCATTAAGGAAAAGAGCCCCGAGGATCAGGTGGCGCTGAAGATCTACAGCGGTGGCAAGCTGAAAACCATGGAGGTCGCGCTCGGCGAACGCCTGCATGCGGAGCCCTTCCGCTGGGTTCAGGTAGACCATGTGGAGCGACCTTATATCGGCATTCAAATGCAGGAGCTCAACCCGCAATTGGCCGCCTTCTTCAAGGTCGACGGCGGCATTCTTGTCACTCGCGTGGAGCCGGATAGCCCCGCGGAGCGGGCGGGCCTCACGGCGGGCGACATCCTCCTCAACTGGCAGGGATCGCCCATCACGGGCACCGGCGACCTGCATGAGCTCTTAAGCGAGTCCAAGGAAAGCGACGAGGTCCAACTCACGGTCCAGCGCCATGAGGAACAAATGGAAATCCCGGTGGTTCTCGGCAAGCGCGACAGGGGCGAGTGGTTCGACCG
>JBGTRP010001011.1:0-2571 GCA_041940685.1 Acanthopleuribacteraceae bacterium | reverse complement strand
ATCTCGCCGATCTCGTCGAGGAACAGCACGCCGCCGCCGGCGGCCTCCACCAGCCCGCGGCGGTCGCGGTGCGCGCCCGTGTAGGCGCCCTTAACCGCGCCAAAAAGCTCGGATGGCGCCAGGTTTTTGGCAATCGCCGCGATGTTCACGGCCAGGAAGGGCCGTCCGGGCGGACCCGCGTCATGAATCGCGCGAGCGGCCAATTCCTTGCCGGTTCCCGAGGGTCCGCGCAAGAGGATGGGCGTCTTCAGGTCGGCCACCTGGACAATCTCCCGGCGAAGGAAATGGATGGCGTCGCTTTCACCGATCAAGCCATGGTTCGATTCGGTTGGTTTCGAATGCGGCCGGGAATGGTGAAGCAACAAGACGACCCGATCGGCCAGGATGACCACCACGCCGCGGGAAAGGCGCGAGCCCGCGATATTCGTTTCCGATCCAAGTGGCTCACCATCAAGGACCACCTCGGTTTTACAAGTACCGCGCTGGAGGAGCAGGCCCTCATCCGCGGCGGAAACCAGGAAAAGCGGCGTCCGGCTGATAAAGGGATCATGGAGCGGCTTGCCGAGTACGCGGCCCGGAGCGATAAAATCGGGTGTGGTCCGGGCCAGCGGTTGTTTTCCGCTGGCGGCCAAATCGGTGAGAAACACCCGTTCGCCGATTCGAGCGGGATCCGGATGCGACAGGATCGTCAGGCAGGGCAACCGCCGCGTCGAAGCGGTCCTCTGGTTTGCCTTGCCGGGATAGGCCGTGGTCCCGAAATCATCTCGCGAAAAACCCATCCCGCGCCGCTCTCCTCATGAAGTCTCGCATCTATTTTCACAGAATAGGCGGGCGCTCCACAAGCGGCGGCAATCCCATGGCGAGGGATTAAAGGGGAGTTAAAGGGGCCAGGCCATCTTCAGGTTATGCGGCGTGGGGAGCGCAAAGGGGCCCGGCTATCTTCACCGGCCCTTTGCAGGCGACTTTTCAGAGCCGGCGCTTGGAGGGGTCGTTGATCCGTTTGAAATGGCGTCCGATATGGTCGCAACCTGGCCCTACATAACACGGACAACCATTCGGATTTCATGGCTTCCTTGCTAGAACCCTCCCAGAAACGCATTTTTTGAACCACAAAGAACACGAAGCCACACAAAGAGAAAATACATAAGCTTTTTAATCACAATTAATTACCGTAAATCCTTTTGTCTTATCTTCATGTCCTTGTACGTTAGAGGGCAAAGCACCTAAGAAAGGAAACTCATCTCGGTGGTGAATTTTGCTGTTTCTGGATGGACTCTTGCTAATAAGAAAGAGGCCCCGCTAAAAAAGTTTCGGCCGCGAATAGGTTTTCGCGGCCGAAACTAAAGAGATTGGATTTAAAGCGGGCCGATCGCGGCCCGCGCAGGCATTCATAGGAACTTTGTGGTCAGCCTAATAGCTCAAGGCATAAAAATTGAAACTCACGTCCCTTCGACCACCACCGGAGTTTTTGCAATAGACCTCAAAACCTTTAGCCGATGGTTTGGCCAAGGTAATAATTCTGGCCTCGCCATTATCTTCAATTGCGGTGAGAAGGATCATGGGCTCTGAGCTGAATGCGGTGCTGAACTGAACGGAATAATGGGATGTGTCAATACGTGAAGAATTGAAACCCGTTCCCAAAACGAGGTTCCCATCCTTCGCTACCTGTCCGTATACCTTTGTCATTTCATTTCTCCTAAATTTTGGTTGGAAGGGTTGCAGGTTAATCCGGAGAAAACGGAGCCCAAAGTCTCGGATCCCGACACGGATAGGTCGGAAACGATTCTGGAATTGGGCGCTTTCCCTGGTGAGCGCTTATCGCTTCGGTGGGTCCAATTGGATTTTTGAGGCAATTTGCGGCCAACAGAGATGGTTTGATTGCCTTGATCAGACCGCTCCACGTCTCTGAAAAAATACAGAATGGCGCTTTTGCGCAATTCGGGTCGCATCTTTTCAAAGCTTTGGAAAGGTCTGTGACACAAGGTCTCCAAAAGTCACAGTATTTTTTAAAAAATTTCCGCAAAGGCTCCCTTCATGAATAGCTGAAACGCTCTTCACTACCCTGGGCCGGGCTTTTTCCGGATGCCGCCTGAAGGGGCCAGGCCATTTTCTGCGCAGCGACATTCATCGGATAAACCCGGCTGCATCGCCTGTTCACCGGCGGAGATCCATCCACGCCAAGTCACCCGCGTGGGCGTTCGCGGAACATTGGACTGCGCCATTTGGAATATCGGGAATCACGGGGCTCTTCCCCGATTCATTCGCCCCGACAGGGAGGGATTAAAGGGGCCAGGCCATCTTCACGGGCTCGATCATCGTTGCGGAGGCGCCCGTGTGAGGAAAAGCCCCGCGGTCGCCTTACCAGCTCATGGGCGGCGGGGATTGGGCGTCAAACCAGCAACACAGGAATTCGCGAAAACGCCGAATCCGGCCGTCCTGGATTTGGTAGACATGGACCCAGCGATTCGAGAAAGGGGCGTCCCGGGTTTTGTCGTGTCCGTTTTCCTCGCCCAACACCACCACCTTCTCGGCTTGGACGATAAATTCTTTGGCGGCAAAGGACCGAAACTC
>JBGTRP010001010.1:0-2581 GCA_041940685.1 Acanthopleuribacteraceae bacterium | reverse complement strand
ACACGGCCAGCGAATTTGGAATCCAGTACGATTCACTGGCCGATTTGGTTGCTTTCGGCGTGACGCCCTGCGTGATCTACTCGCGCTTTTACCTGTATCACAGGGTCACCGACCAGGTGTACTACCTATTGCCGATCATGTTTTTGGTCTGCGGCGCCATCCGTCTGGCGCGTTTCAACGTGACCGCATCCATCTACGGCAAGGCCTTCTTTACGGGTCTGCCGATCCCCGCGGCGGCTTTCATGGTGGTGTCCGGCCCCATTTTCTACGAATGGGTGCATCAGTCAACCATCCTCGCGGAATGGGGTTTGATTCCCTACTTCAACCGGGAAAATTTTTTCCGGGTTTCCATTGCCCTGATCATTGCCTTGAGCCTTTCGATGATCTCCACGATCCGCTATGATACGCCCGCAAAATTCTGGTTGCGCAAATATAGGTACAAACCCCTGAACTACGTAATTCTCGCCCTGTTTTTGGCTCTAATTTTCATCCACTTTGCCGTATTTGCGGTTATGATTAGCCTATATTATCTGCTCTCCATGTATGCGCGCGCCTTGTACGAAGCCATTCGGAAAACGGAGCGGTTCCCGGAGGAAGTGGAAGTGTGAGAACAAGGGGCGCTTCCGCTGACCATGCGGCGCGGGAAAAGTCACCACCTTGATGGGAGGGTTCATGTCGGATTGGGCCGTGGGCCAAAGATGTGCGAGTAAGGGAGAGCCCGCGCTGGGATTGGGGATCGTGAAAGAGGTCGGTCGCCGCAACATGCGGGTCGTGTTTGTGGCGACCCATACGGAAAGGGTTTACGCCCTGGAAAAAGCGCCCTTGAAACGGGTGACCTTCGAACCGGGCGATGTAGTCCGCGATAACGAGGGCAGAGGATTTGTGGTTCGCGAGGTCAAGGATCAAAACGGGTTGCTGTTTTATTTCGGGGAACAGGATATGCTGCCCGAAACGGAGCTGAACCACACCATTGTCTTCAGCAGACCCCACCAGAAGCTCTTGAGCGGCCAGGTGGACAAGCCCAAGGATTTCGACCTGCGCCTGCAATCATGGGAATTGAAATGCCGCAGCCTGGCGTCGCCTTGCCGGGGATTCGTAGGCGCGCGTATCGAGCTTTTGCCTCATCAACTCTACATCGCGGGTGAGGTTGCCGGCCGCCACCATCCGCGGGTGCTGCTCTCCGATGAAGTGGGTTTGGGAAAAACCATTGAGGCTGGCCTCATTTTCCATCATCTGTGGATGATCGGCGAGGCCAGACGGGTGCTTTGCCTGGTGCCCGGCGCACTGGTGCATCAATGGCTGACCGAGCTTTACCGCAAGTTCAATGTGCTGTTCAACATCATGACCGCCGGAAAGGCGGAGGAGTTGGAGAAGGTCCATCCCGATGAAAACCCTTACCAAGCCTACCAATGCGTGCTCCAAGACTTGGGCGAGGCCACCGGCAACGAGGAACTGAAGGCTCGGCTGGTTGAGGCGGAGTGGGATCTGGTGATCGTGGATGAGGCTCATCACTTGTTGTGGACGCGCAAGGGTGGTTCCCCCGAATACCGCTTGGTTGAATCCCTATCCCAGGTATGTGGCGGGCTCTTGCTGCTGACCGCCACCCCGCGCCAACTCGGCCTGGAAAGTCACTTCAGCCGGCTGAGGCTGCTGGACCCGGAACGGTTCGACAATTTTGAAAACTTCAAAAAAGAATCGGAACACTATGCCCGGCTTGCCGATATCGCGGACCGCGTGTTGTCCCAGAAATTTAAGGGGGTTCAAAAGGAAATCAAGCGGCTTTATCCCAAGGACCCCGACCTCGCGCAATTGGCTCCCGAGGACGGAAAGCCTCCCCATCCAGAACGCGACCAAGCCTTTTTGCGCGCCCTCATCGATCGCCATGGCACGGGGCGCATGGTTTATCGCAACCGGCGCAAGGTCTTGCCCGGCTTCCCCAAACGCAACGTCCTGCCTATCGCCCTGGACAACCCCAAACCCTACCATGAGTTCCTGCGCGTGGCCATGGACGCGATGGCCGATAATCTCGATGGGCAGCGCGTATTGGCGGGACCCCCCGCCTATCGCGGACGGGAGTTTGGCCAAAAAGCAAATGCCGTCCGCAAGCTCTTGAAAAAAGCATGGCAAAATGATCCGCGGTTGGCCTGGTTGTTGAACTGCCTGCGGGAGAACGCGGGTGAGAAGTTCCTGCTGATCTGCTCGCAAAAACCGTTGGTGCTGGCCTTGCAGGAATGGCTGGGATTGGCCAAGGATATTGAAATCGCGGTTTTTCACGAGGACCTCTCCATCATCGAGCGCGATCGGCAAGCCGCCTATTTCGCCAAGGCGGAAGGGGCCCAGATCCTGCTTTGTTCAGAAATTGGCAGTGAGGGGCGAAATTTCCAGTTTGCCCACAAGCTCATTCTCTTTGATCTGCCCTTGAACCCCGCGTTGTTGGAACAGAGGATCGGCCGGCTGGACCGTATTGGGCAACATCAGGATATCGACATCTACATTCCCTACCCCGTTGAGAGCCCGCTGCAATACCTCTATGAATGGTACCAGGAAGGGTTGGATGCCTTTGAGAACCACTTGATCGAGG
>JBGTRP010001009.1:0-2586 GCA_041940685.1 Acanthopleuribacteraceae bacterium | reverse complement strand
AACACCGCGAAAATGTTGATAACATGATGAGCTAAAACTGTTCAGATTTAAATAGTTTTATATCATATAGGAAAAGAGTCTAAAACCTTTTTCCACAAGCTGATGGATTGGGTTTTTCAATTCCAGGAATTTGTGAAAGAAATATTATGACTCTTTTTCAATATTTTGATCCGTACAAGCATAGGTTACGCCACGCTTGATTTTTGGGGAAGTCGTACCGCGCTTTGAAACCACAAGAATCCTACGCATCCAACCTTGACATGATTGAGCGGATCATCGCCCGTTTCGGCCACGGTTCCGGGCTTTCCCAGGACCAGCTCGCGGACTTTCGCGGCACCGTCCACGTGAAGCTGATGAAAGACGATTACGCCGTGCTGCGCCGCTTCAAGGGCCGATCCAGCCTGAAGACCTACCTCTATTCGGTGATCCACCGCCAGTTCCAGGATTTTCTCAAGCAAATTTGGGGAGGATGGCAGCCCTCGGCGAAGGCGGCAAAAATCGGGCAGACCGCAATTGCGCTGGAGACGCTGATCGTTCGAGACGGCCATTTGTTTCACGAGGCCGCCCAAATTCTGCGCCTCAACCAGGGAGTTCCCATCAGCGAGAAGGAGTTGGAGCGGATATACGCGAGCTTACCGAGAAGAACGCTTCGGCAGATGTTGGATGAGGGTCACCTGGAGCAACAGGAAGACCCTGGCAACCAGCCCGAGGCTCACCTGCTATCCAAAGAACGGGAACGGGGCCGGGAAAGGCTTCACAAAATGTTACAACATGTGCTCGACTACCTGTCGGTTGAAGATCGCTTCCTCGTAAAAATGCACTTTTGGGATAACGCGACGGTGGCGCGTATGGCCAAAACTCTGGGCTACAACCAGAAATGGCTTTACCGCCACCTCAAAAAGATCTTAAAAAAACTGGGCCAATCACTGCTTGAAAAGGGCGTTTTGAAAAAAGAGATCCTGGAGTATTTGAATCCGCCCGTCTGTTAACCTCGATTCAACCACCGAAAAAAAAAATTGACCATCGTCTAAACTTACAAAGCCCAAATCGTGGAGAGGACCATGAACGATCATCGGCCATGTCCGGACCTTGAAAACCTTTCTGCTTTTGTCGACGGTGGATTGCGTGGCCGGAAAAAGCGCGCCATCCTGAGTCACCTGGATGGTTGTCCGCGCTGTCGCGAATTGGTGTCGGGCGGCTTTCGTTTTCTGGATGAAACCGAGGGAGAAGTCCTTGCGTGCGCCAAGGGAGCGCAAGCGGAGAAACCGCGTTTCTTCCGCTGGCCGATCCTAGCGGGCGCGTTTCTCCTGCTTTTCTTGTTCTTGGGCGAGGTTCTGGCCTCATGGCGGGCCTATCAACGGGGCGAGGTTTTAAGCCGAGCCTATTTGGAGGCGAGACTTGCCGCGGGCATGGAGCCTCCCGGGTTTGATCTACCGCTGCCCACGCCCTCCGCCCCGATCGCAAGTGCCGACCCGGTGCGGGGCGTTTCCCTCCCCACGGACGGCAACTTCACCCGAGCGGTGATGGCCTTCGACGAGGTGAGCCGACTTTCCCCCACCTGGCGCGCATCCCGAATCCGCCTCATTTCTCTCTACATCGCGAACGACAATCTCGCGGAAGCGCGTTTTGAGTCCGCGACCCTGGCCAAGCGATACCCGAACGAGCCGGAAGTTCAGGCGCTGGAAGCCTTGAGCCAGTTTCTTTACGCGAACAAAAAAAATATCGCGGGCGAGATGGATCGCGCCCTTGGCAAGATGCGGTTGCTCAATAAGGCGCATCCCAACTCCTCCAGGGTCGAGAATATTCTAAACAAAATGATCGCCATGAGGGATTGAGCCCGAAAGCGCCGGATGCATGATTTTCGCGTAGGGTTTCGCCCGCCGGGCGGGTGAAACACAGCGCCTTGCCGCCAGCCGCTCACTTCACTGGACGCTTCCATCCGAGTCCCATGCCGAAACCAGGGTCAAAGACCTTTTGACAGACGGAAGAGGAATGGGTTCAAATAAGGATCAAGTTCAAAAAATGCAAGACTTAGGAGCAATGCATGATCAAGGATGCGGTGAAGGGACCTCAATTCAGCTCTCGCATGGCCATGATCCTTACCTGTATGGGCATGGCCGTGGGCACCGGAAATATTTGGCGGTTTCCACGCGAGGTAGCCAATAACGGCGGGGGCAGCTTTCTCATCCCCTGGATCATATTCCTGTTTTTATGGTCGATCCCGCTTCTGATGGTGGAGCTTTCATCGGGACAAAACACCCGCAAAGGCCCCTTCGGCGCATTTCACAAGCTGGCCGGCAAGCGGTTCGCCTGGATGGGCGGGTTCATTAGCCTTTGCGCCATGCTGATCATGTGCTACTACGCGGTGGTCACCGGTTGGACCTTCCGCTACCTGGTCTTCGCTTTCCAGGGCGCCCTGAATACGGTTACCAATGAAGAGGCCATCGCCTTGTTCGACAATTTCCGCGGCACCTACGCGGCGCTCGGCTTTCACCTCGCCGCGGTGGCATTGGCCGCGCTGATCGTTTACAAGGGCGCCAAAAGCATCGAACGATTGAACAAATTTCTGATTCCCACGCTCATCCT
>JBGTRP010001008.1:0-2590 GCA_041940685.1 Acanthopleuribacteraceae bacterium | reverse complement strand
ATCCCTCGCGGTGATAGGGGTGGTTGGCGAGGATGCTCGTCGCGCGAAACAGGTGCTCGGCCAGCATCGCGCGCGCCATCATATGGGGCCAGGTCGCCCTGCCATAGGAAATCAGCAGGTCGGCCCGCGCCCGGTCGGCGTCCTCGAACCCGTCCGCCGCGGGCGCCTGCAAACCATAGCCGGCGAACACGACCTCCGCTTCTTCGATCGGCCCGGTTTTGGAAAAGGCCAGCGGCCGCCAATCGCGGTCCACCTCGAATGTTTTGCCGTCCAGACGGAGCTCATTGCCCTCGCCCAACGATACGCCGGCGATAAAGGGGAACTCCTGAAAATAGCTTCCGTTCTCGCCCGCGGGCGCCAATCCCAATTCGCGGAAGACCGCGGCCACATATTCGGTGGCCATGCGCTCGCCCTCGGTTCCGGTCATCCGACCCGCGGTTTCCTCGGAAGCGAGGAAACCCACGTGGCGACGCAGATCATCCACATCGATAGCCGTGCGGGTGGCGCTCAGGTCCACGGAGAGCGTTTCCATACCATCCAGCCCCAGGGCGGCTCGGGCCGCGGCGTCGTCCCAATCCGCCAAAAAGATTTGGGAATTGCCGTTGGAGGATCGGTTGCTGGTCCAGGCAAGGCGCTTGCCGTCGGGAGTGAAGGCTGGCAGACCGTCGAAACCCTCGGTGTAAGTGACCCGAACCGGGTCGGCCTTCCCGGCCGCATCCACCAGGTAGAGCTCAAAATTGCCGAACCCGTGGAGATTGGTGGCAAAGATCAGGTAATCACCGCTGGGATGGAAGTAAGGCGCCCATGACATGGCCGAAAGCCGCGTCAGTTGGCGCTGATCGCTGCCGTCCAGATTCATGGTAAAGATTTCGGCCGTGGCGCCGTCCGGGGTGAAGCGCCGCCAGCAAATCCGTTGCCCCGCGGCATCGAAAAAGGGGCCGCCGTCATATCCCTTCACCGAGGTGAGCCGTTTCGCCTCGCCGCCCGCGGCGGGCATGATGTAGATTTCCATCATGTAGGATTTGTCGGTTTTGAAAATGTTTTGATCTTCCTCGGAGAGAGGCTCGTCGTAGGCATGGCGGTTGGAAGCGAAGGCGATCCATTTTCCGTCGGGGGAGTAGGAGCCTTCCGCGTCATAACCAAGAGAATCGGTTAACCGTTGGTATCCGCCCGTTTTCAACTCCGCGGCGAAAAGGTCGAAATGCTCGTCGTAATCCCAGGCATAGCGGCGTTGCTTCCCGGAGGCGCGCAGCTCGAATTCTTGCTTTTGTTTTTCCCGCGCCAACTCGTCCAAATGTGTGGAGGCGAACAGCACATGCGTATTGGCGGGATGCACCCAGGAACAGGTGGTTTTTCCATGACCCGGCGAGACCAGATTGACATCGCCGGTCTCCATATCCATCAGGTAGATCTGGTAGAAGGGGTTATCCGCCTCGCGCTCACTCTGAAACACCAGGTAGCGGCCATCCGCGCTGAAGTACCCCTCGCCGGCCCTTTTGCCCTCAAAGGTCAACTGCCTCGTTTTCTGCAGAAAACGCCCCTCTTCCTCCGGGCCGGCCAGGACAACTCCGGCAATACCAAAGATCATGATCCAACTACGCGTGATGTTCATTCTTCATGCTCCCGATTTCATACTCGTTGCCGTCAACGACAGCAAAACTCTAAAACCAGCCACCCATCCTGTCAATCATTTCGCCGGACCAGCCCGATGATCGCCCATGCGCTTCTCCCAAATCAGAATGTGAGCTCTGCCGTACTTCCTGCGAGCCATACAATGGAAACCCGGCGCGGGGGGCGCCTCCTCGATTTCCTGTTCGGCCACGTACCAGGAACCGGTCTCGATCTCCGGCATCGAGGCGAGCAGGGAAAGCATGTTGGCGTGAAATCCGCGATCCCGGTAGGGAGGATCCGCGTAGGCAACCCAGGGACGGGTTTCCAATTTCAAACGGTTCAGATACAGGGCATTCTGACGCAAAAACTTACCCTTCACTCCGAGTGCCGCCCCATTCCGCTTCAGGTCGATGATGGCGGGGGCCGATGTATCCAGCCACAGCAACGGACGAAACCCCATGCTGTAGGCCTCGAAACCCATGATACCTGAACCGGCGCAAAGGTCCAGGAACCCGTGGCTGCCACAAACCGCCGCCAGCATGCTGAAGATCGCCTCGCGAGCCCTACTCGGGGTGGGACGCAACTCGGGAGCGGTCCCGAAAGAGACGAAACGACCGCCCAGCGAGCCGCGCCCGATTTTTATTTTGGACTCGCCTGGCGATGGCCGCTGGCCGCCGGCACCGGACATCCGCCTATTTTTCGTAACCGGCCTTCTTCAGAAATTGCCGGGCCAATTCCGCTTCCTGGGTTCCGGGGAAGAATTGGATCAAATCACGCAGGGTGTTGATCGCCTTGGAATACTGATTGAGGTAGTAATAGCACTGGCCCTCGTAATACATGGCCTGCTTGACGAAGTCGCCCTTGGGATAGTTGGTGGTAATGATTCGGCAGTGCTCGCCGGCTTTTTGATAGTCCTTGGTTTCGAAATAGGCCTTGCCCAAATAGTAGTGCGCCCTCTCGGTGTAGGGGGAATCCGGAA
>JBGTRP010001007.1:0-2598 GCA_041940685.1 Acanthopleuribacteraceae bacterium | reverse complement strand
GGCGACGACTTCCTCTCGGGACAGGACACTCCCGTCCGCTGCGCGGTAGCCGGGTCACCACATGCCCGGGACGCCGTGACACTGGGGCGCCGCGGACATCAGCAGGATCGGGCGACCGGTGCGGCGGGCCTCCGCCAGACCGCCCTCCCAGGTCCCGAACCAGGCGATCCCCGCCCCGTCGGGGACCTCGAGCAGCCGTCGCTCGACCTCCGTGTCGGCCGCGGCCGTTCCGGCCGGCAAGGGGATCCCGGAGCGAGCCGCTTCTTTCTCTCCTTGGAAGACAAGTTGATGCGTTTGTTCGGCTCTCCGCGCATGAAAGCGATGCTCGTCCGCAACATGGAGGACGGCGTTCCCATCCAGCACAGGATGGTGAACCGCGCCATTGAGAAAGCCCAAAAAGCCGTGGAAGGGCGCAACTTCGAAATCCGCAAACATCTGTTGGATTACGATGATGTCATGAACAAACAGCGCAACACCTTTTACCGGATGCGCTATGACCTGCTCCACAGTTCGCCGCGGCCTTTCTTGTTCAGCAGGGCGGAGGCGATTCTCGAATACATTATCGGGGAGTTCAAGGCAATTGCCCGCCCCGAGGAGGAAGATAAGCAAAAGTTTTGGGAGAGCCTCAGAAGCCAATTCCTTTACGAACCCTCCGAGGAGGAGAAGGATCTCGAGATCGATACGCTTCAGGAACGCGCTCTGGAAGCGATCCGGCAAAGGCATGAGTCCAAATGGGATGATTTGGGATTGGATGCCGAGGTCATCGAGGATCACGAACGCTTTATCATGCTCTACGTGGTAGACCAGCAGTGGAAAGACCATATGCGGAATATGGACTACCTGAAGGAGGGCATCAGCCTTCAGGGCTACGCCCAGAAAGATCCTCTGATCGAATACAAGAAAGCCAGCTTTGAGATGTTCAATAACCTCATGGACCGGCTCGACGAAGAAGTGGTGAAAACCCTGCTGCATCTCCAGCCGCGCGTCAGCGACGAATCGATCAACCGCATGCGGCGCCAGCGCGCCAACGAGGCGAAGGCCATGCGCCTGGCCGGCAGAGACGACGAGAGCGCCAAGCCCAAGACCTTTCGACGCGATCAGCCCAAAATCGGCCGCAACCAACCCTGTCCCTGCGGCAGCGGGAAGAAATACAAACACTGCCACGGACGCGGATAGACCTCCTTAGAGCCAAGAGGACAATGATCTGTTCGGCTCCCGAAAAACTTGGCCGCTCACTCAAGATCCCTGTCGCCAAGCGGACGCCCGTGTTTTACAATGGTGAATGGATCCGACGAGCGCGGAACCATCTTCGATGCGGCGTCGGCCGAAACCGGTTGGCCTCCTCCCTGTCGCGCGTGGGATCTTGAAAGGAAAGGTAGCGAAGCCATGTTGGTACATCCCCTGCCCGATGCCCTGACCTTTGACGACGTCATTTTGATTCCCGCTAAATCGGAGCTCCACCCCAACGATGTCTGCCTCAAAACGCGGCTTGTCGCCGATATCGAGCTCAATATTCCCCTGATCTCGGCGGCCATGGACACCGTAACCGAGCATCGGCTGGCCATTGCCATCGCCCAGCAGGGCGGCATCGGGATTTTGCACAAAAATTTGAATATCGTAGACCAGGCGGCGGAAGCGGATAAGGTCAAACGTTCCGAGTCCGGCATGATCATCGATCCCATCACCATAGGTCCGGATGAGCCGATTCAACATGCCGAGGACATGATGAGCCACTTCCGCATCTCGGGCATTCCCGTTGTCGGGAAGAATGAAGAGCTGTTGGGAATCGTCACCAACCGCGACCTGCGTTTTGAAACCAATTACCAACAACCCATCTCCAGCGTCATGACCTCCGGCCGGGACCGCTTGGTCACCGTGCCCGTGGGAACCACTCTCGAACAGGCTAAGCACTACCTGCACAAGCACCGCATCGAAAAGGTGCTAGTGGTCGATGACGACTACCGCCTGCGCGGGTTGATCACGGTCAAGGACATTCAAAAGAAATTGAAATACCCCAATGCGTGCAAGGACAGTCAGGGCAGGTTACGGGTCGGCGGCGCAATCGGGGTGTCCAGGGATATGTTGGAAAGGGCGCAGGCGCTGGTGGACGCCAAGGTCGACGTGCTCGTGCTCGATTCCTCTCATGGCCATTCTCAGGGCGTCTTGCGGGCCGCCGCGGAGGTCAAGGCCCATTTTCCGCGGACGCCCCTGATCGTGGGCAACGTGGCCACGGAACAAGGGGCCGAGGATCTGATTGAGGCGGGAGCGGATGCGGTGAAAGTAGGCATCGGGCCGGGCTCCATCTGTACGACGCGCGTGGTGACGGGCGCGGGAATGCCGCAGATCACCGCCATTAACGAGGCCTACAAGGCCGCCTCGCGCCGCGGCATCCCCGTGATCGCGGATGGAGGCATCAAGTACTCCGGAGATATCGCCAAGGCGATCGCCGCGGGCGCGGATTGCGTCATGATCGGCAGCCTGTTTGCCGGCACCGATGAAAGTCCCGGTGAAACCGTTCTCTACCAAGGCAGGACCTACAAAACCTACCGCGGCATGGGTTCCTTGGGCGCCATGAAGGCTGGTAGCGCGGACCGCTAT
>JBGTRP010001006.1:0-2600 GCA_041940685.1 Acanthopleuribacteraceae bacterium | reverse complement strand
AACTGGGGAAAGAAGCGTTTGAGCAAATGGGTCACAGGCGTCAATTGCCGGCCCGTTCGTTGGTGCGTGTACAGGTGTTCGTCCTCGTTGAATACCACTTCTTCCGGCAAGGTGATGGTCGGTTTCAACGCTTTCTCCCTCGGCGTCTTTCGGCTCTGACAGTCCCCGTTTTCTGGTTGGGGCATCCTCCGCTTGTTTTCCACTCCCGGGCCAGGGCATTTTCAGAAGGCGGAAATCCCGCGGGGAGTCTGCCCGTCATTCTACCCCGAAAACCGAGGGCAATGGCGGCGGTCTCCGCCTGATGTTTTGCCCAACGATTTTCTCGGCTGTCCCATCCCTCCGGCGTCAATGGTTCTAGGAGGATCGGTCCGGAAATGACTTGAACGTTTTTTTGATTTTTGTTAGAATTCGGTGATCCGGTTTTATCGTTTTCACAAACAAAATGGATTGAAACACCGAATTTGCCGGTTCGACGTTCGTTCTTAAACGCATTTTGTGCGCTGGGAGTAGGTGTTATGAGTGGTCGTGGACGCCCCATGAAGTATGCCGAGTTGATCAAAGCCCTTGACCTGGACTTGCTCTACGCGCCTTCCACCATCATCGCCAATGCCGAGGAACTCGGGCTCTTCACGCGTCCTGAACTGCGGGGAAAGAATGTCAGGGAAAAGTCGCGTGGGGCCATGAACCGCATGGCCGCGGTCCATTTTTCCAGTGAAGCGGACGGCCTGATCGAAACGCCGGGCCGTGCGCCCATGCGGGGTTGGTATGGTTGGCGCTGGAAGGCCGCGATTCCCGCTCATTTTTTCGAGGAAGATGAGCTGTTAGAGATTGAAAAGCGGAAAAAGGAACCGCGCCAATCGAGAGACGAGTTACTCATCCAGCGCCGAAACCGGCGCGATAAGAAACGCGGCAAACGGATCAGAACCTCCAGAGTCGGGGCTCGCCACTGGGCGCTGGCCCTTATTATCGGCCTCAGCACCTTTGGTTTGGGGATGGTTGTCAGTTCTTACACCACCGGTGTTCGCGTATTTTTAGAACAGGGCCCCCGCGCGGGTCTGGCGTACTTCCGCTCCGCGGAACGCGCCAAAACCATGGAGCCGCGAGTCGTTTTCGGGCAAGCATGGGCGACCTACGCCATGGGCGACTATTCGGAGGCGGAACGCCAAGCCATTCAACTCATCCGGGATCGCCGAACGCCGAAGCCCGTATTGGGCAACGGCTTTTTCCTGTTGGGCAAGGTGCAGACGCGGACGGGTCAATTTGAAGAGGGCCATGAGAATCTGGAAAAGGCGTTCATGATCTACGAACAGCTCGGCAAGTACGGCAACCTTTTCAAAACCAGTTGCGCGCTCGCGGAAATTTCCATCGCCCTGGGGAACGCGGATGGCGCGGATCACTATCTGGAACAGGCCTTGCGCTTTAACGATTTTGCCAACGCCAATTTGGGCGGTTATTACCACCTCGAGGCGGAGTTGGCCTTTCTGCGAGGGGAATACCAACATGGGTTGGAGTTCAGCTACCTGAGTCACGAGGCCTACGCGACGGCCAATATGGCCAACAATATGGCGGATGCCCTGATCGATATCGGGTTTTATCTCGTCTTGACCGGCCGGAGCGACGAGGGTTTCGAAACCTCGATGGCCGCCCAGGAACTGATCCACAAGACCGGGGATCAGGACAAACACTATTACAACCTGGTCAATTTCATTATGATCCGTCGTTGTGAAGGGAAGAGTATCGAGGGCATGGTTGGCGGCCTGCGCAAACACAATGAGCTCAGCGGCAATTGGAAGCTGCGCAGGCTGTTGGAATTCGCCTTGACCTTTGACTGTTCCTTCGCGAATTTGAATCCGGCCCGGGGAGGCGAGGGTTCGGATGAGCCGCCGGACACGGTGGTCCATTCCGATGGCGAGGATACGCTCGGCGGTGAGAAGCCCGGCCGCAGGGGCAAGGTTTCCTCCGGGGAACCTTCAAAAGATCCGGCGAACCCCCGCGAGGATGACCCTCGTCCCGGTGAAGGGAAGACCCATCGTGGCGGCGAGGGCTCCGACGAGCCCCCCGATACCGCCTCATAATCCGCGGATTTGGGCTGAATTTTTTTCCCCTGTCACGGGCCGAGGATTGTTCATTTAGTTTTATACTTACCTCAGCGCTCCGGCTTGGCATTTTTCAACAGCTCAGGGAGCGGCCAGTAGGGAAATAATATCGAAGCTCAGGCTTTCATGCCGGACGCCCTCGGTATTGCTCATCACCGCGATTCCGAATCCCTTGTCGGGGCATAACATCAGCATGGTTTGGGTCTTCCTCTGTGCGCCGCTGTGGAATACGATGCGAAGGCCATCCTTTTCGGTTACATTGAAACCATAACCGTAAGAACTCGGCTTTCCGTCGGTTGCCTGCCGTGGCGTCCACATGGTTTCCCAAACGGCTTCCGGCGCCAGTCTTTTTGCCAAGATGCCCTCGCCGAAACGGCCCAGATCTCTAATGGTGGAAATCCAGCCGCCCGCGGCCAGTTTCCAGCTCACATCGCTGTCCCCGCTTTCGATGGTGAAGCGATCGAGAACCTTTCGGTAACCGAGTGTGCGGTTGGGAATGGGAGC
>JBGTRP010001005.1:0-2604 GCA_041940685.1 Acanthopleuribacteraceae bacterium | reverse complement strand
TCGCTTTTCCAGCAAAAACCGCCGCTATTGGATTTGCCCACGGACCGCGCCCGTCCCGCGCTGATGACCTACGCCTGCGCACGAGAGCAATTCACGCTGGAGCCCGGCCTGACCACTGCCCTGGGAGAATTCAGCCGGCAACGACAAGTCACCCCGCTCATGACGCTGCTCACGGGGTTCCAGCTCCTGCTGCACTGGCTCACGGGCCAAAACGAACTGGTGGTGGGTCTCACAACGGATGGAGATTCGGGCGCTGAAGGCCGCCGTGAAATCGGTTACCGCGTGAGTCTCTTGCCGTTGCCCGCCCGCCTGGAGGATGTCCGCGCGCTTCACGATTACCTGCGGGCCGTCAAACGGACCGTCTTAGACGCGATCACCCACCGGGGATACCCATTCCGACAATTGGTCAAGAAGCTGGCGCCGCGATGGGATTTGAGCCGCATGCCCCTGGTAAGCGTGGTTTTCAACATGGACCGCATTGCCACGCCCCCGCGATTCAACGGCCTGGAGGTAAGGGCCCGCCAAAATCCGCCGGCCTTCCTTGAATGGGATATGTTCGTCAATGTGGTGGCGCGTGGAGACCGTTGGGAAATCGAGTGGGATTACAATCGCGGCCTTTTCGACAGGGCCACCATCCAGCGTTGGTGCGAAAGTTACCGCTTCATTTTGGCGACGATGGCCGCCCAGCCGGACGCCCGGCTTGAAACCATTTGGGACCATGCCGCCGGCGAACAGCTCCGGTTATGGGCGTCAACCATCAATCAAACCGATGCGGAAACGCCGGGGGACGGCTGGTTATTGCCCTGCTGGCGAAGCCGGGTGCGCGCGGCGCCCCATGCCATTGCCGTGAGTGGCGAAAGCGGAGCGATCGACTACGCGACGCTTGACCGTTGGTCCAGCCGCCTTGCCGCGGAATTGAAGCAACGGGGCGTTGGGCCGGAGGTTCCGGTGGCGGTCTGCCACGAACGGGGAGCGGCAATGGTGGCGGCCCTCCTGGCCGTGTTGAAGTCCGGAGGTTTCTACGTTCCCTTGGATCCCAATCAACCAGGGGAGCGGCTGGCGCTCATTCTGGAGTGTGCGCAACCCGCGGTTTTATTGACGAACGGGCGGTTAGAATCGCTGTTTGCCGACCTGGCCTCCCATCCCGGTTGGATTTGCCTTCGAACGGAGACGCCCCGGACCGATGATCCCCCGAACGCGTGCGCGCCCCTGCCGCCTTCCCATGCCTTCGCCAGCGCGTACGCCATTTTTACATCCGGCTCTACCGGCAGGCCAAAGGGCGTTCAGGTAAGCCATGGCGCGCTCGCGAACTTCCTGCATGACATGAACCAGCGGCTTGATCTGGGCGAGAGCGATGTGCTTACCGCGGTGACCACCCTGGCTTTCGACATCGCCGCGCTGGAACTTTATCCGCCTCTCATGAACTGCGCCCGATTGGATGTAGCCGGTAGCTCGGCCGCGGCTGACGGACTACGCTTGCGAGAATGGCTGGAAACGCGCGCGACCACGGTCATGCAGGCGACGCCCTCTACCTGGAGGTTGTTGCTTGCCGCGGGCTGGAAAGGCCATTCGGGTTTCCGCATCCTTTGCGGCGGCGAGGCGTTGCCGGAGGATCTGGCCCAAGCGCTTCTGCCATGCGGCGCGAGTTTATGGAATCTGTACGGTCCCACGGAAACCACCATCTGGTCGACCCTTTGCCCCCTTGGCCCGGAAGAACCGATGAGTATCGGCGCGCCCATCGCCAACACCCGGCTCCACTTGCTGGGGGACGCGGGTCTGCCGCGGCCATTGGCCGCGCCCGGCGAACTTTATATCGGCGGCGCCGGGCTGGCGCGCGGCTACCTGCGCCAACCCGGCAAAACCGCCGCGGCGTTCCTGCCAGACGGCTTTGCCCGCAAACCCGGCGGACGCCTATACCGAACCGGGGACCGGGTGCGTTTGTTGGCATGCGGCACACTCGAGTTCATGGGCCGCCTGGACCTTCAGGTAAAGATTCGGGGTTACCGGGTGGAGCTTGGCGAGGTAGAGACCACTCTACGTCAACACCCGAAGGTTCACGAGGCGGTCGTAACCGCCCAGGACCAAGGCCAGGCCAACAGCCGCCTGGTGGCCCATGTGGTCGCCGAGCCCGGAAGCAAGCCCAACATTTCGGAAATGCGGCGATTCTGCATGAATAAGCTGCCGGAGTACATGGCGCCCAGGCATATTTTGTTCCTGGACGCCTTGCCCTTAACCCCCAACGGCAAGGTAAACCGCGCCGCCTTGCCCGAGCCCGGCCAGGAGCGCTCCGTGCTGGAACATGCCCATGTCCCGCCCATAACCAGAGTGGAAAGAACGCTGGCCAATATCCTCAAAGAAATACTCGGCGTAGAAAGGGTGGGCCTTCACGACAATTTCTTTGACCTTGGCATGGACTCGATTTTGGCGATTCGCGTTGTTTTGGCCGCCAAGCGCGAGCATCTGGCCATCACGCCCGTGCGCATGTTCCAAAACCAGACCCTCGCCGAATTGGCGGCCGTCGCCACGGCCGCGCCCAGTGTGCGCGCGGCGCAAGGCCAGGTGCTGGGCGAGGTTCCCCTCATGCCCATCCAGTGCTGGTTTTCC
>JBGTRP010001004.1:0-2605 GCA_041940685.1 Acanthopleuribacteraceae bacterium | reverse complement strand
ACAGGAAGAATCCGGCCATCCGCGCGGTAAGCATTGGGAAACCCGGTCTGTTTCGATTTTTGATTCCATTTTTCATGTTGCCTCCCTAGAGCGCGGCGATGAGATTTCCGTCAATCGTCCTGAGAACCCGTGGCTTGGGCTCGCGTCTCGGTACTCTCGGTATCTTCCGCTTTGGTCAGGAGCAGAAAACCAGACGACTCCATTTTTGTTTGGTCGCTCCATACATAAGATTGTAACCCATGGGCAGCCGCGGGATCCCATTCGAGATCCTTGAGTGACAGTTCAAAGTCCTTGCCTTTGGTTTTGAAGCTTTCGGAATGCAGGAGCGAACCATCCTCGGCAACCCAATCCACAACCCCGTGGCCGTCAATCGAGTCTTCCAGTGCGCCCGAAACGATGACTTCATTTTTTTCAACATTGAATTCATATTTCAGGCTTGTCCCCCTGGGCAGGGGCCGCAACGGGATGGCGGGATCGCCCATGAGGTTGTAGGTTTCCACGATCACACGCTGCCGCAGCTTGGACTTGGCCTTCACCATGGCCGTTCCCACGGGCATGGGTTCACTGAACGCATCCATGAAGGCGCGGTTCATGATGATATTGGGAGAATTCCGCCAGGAAGCGCCCAAAAAGGCGACCGCTCCTTTGTCGGCCATGCGCAGAAACTTTTCACCAATGGAATCCGCTCCCGGATGATCGAAAGGCGCCGAATAACAAGTAAAACTCAAGACAACGGAAAGCCGATTGTTATCCTGAAGCTTATCCAGATCGCCCAGCGTGAAAAGGTCATGGTTTGTGCGGTAGTCCGGCGGTCCGGTGCGCCAGATATAGCGGCCGCCATGGCCGTAGAAATACACCAGATTCTGCCCCTCGTTCAAGGCGTCGAGAATCCGCTTGGTGTTCAATTCATTGGATTTTTCCTTGGATTCGGGATACACCTTGTTGGCAAAAAAGCCCTTTACCGCGAGCTCGCCGGCCAAGTTGTCGGTCCAGCGTTGAAAGCGTTCTTCCTCGTTGGTGATCCAAAGGATGTTGCGCCGCCAGGGACCAACTTGAGGTTCGGCGGCATAGGCGATGGTTTTCTTCACGATGGCGCTGACCTCTTCCGGCGTGGTCACCGGAAAGCGGCCGATGGCTATATCGGGATAAAAATCGTCGTCCGCCACACACACGAACTGATTGTCGCTGGCGGAATGGCCCTCATACATATAGTAGTTCCAGGTGGGAACCAGGTTGCGGTTGTTGAGGTCGCTATTCTCGTAAAAGGTGCTGCCGTTCTTGATGAAGGCCGTCTGATGCCTGGAATAAAAGGACCAGTCCGGGTAGTTTTGGTCGACGACCTTGCTGTTCTTGGTATCCCAACTGGCGTCGCCCACCAGGAGCGCAAAACGGGGCGCCGGCCCCGGCCAAGCCTTATAGGCGTGGCGGAAAAAGTCCTTAATCGCTCGGGGATGGAAAATGCCGTGGTTAAAGGCATTGTAGACATCAAAAATATCTACCACCCTCACCTTTAGCCCGCGCGAACGGTGAAAATCGGCCAGTGGTTGAATCGCTTCCTTCAGGCGCGGATGAGTGACCATGATGTAGTCGGCGCCCTCGGCGGGAGATTTCAAGTCAGTATCCGCCATGGGGATCACCGCCTCGGGCAACCGCAACCCACCCGAGGCAACCGTGTAAAAGGAAGTCTCCCCGGGTAGCAAATCGAAGGTCAAATTGCGTGGAAGGGCATGGGCCTGATTCTTTGACGCGGAAAAGGCGACTCTGGAGCCTTGCGCTCCGTAAATCACCAAATCATGGTTGCCGCTCTTCAGGAACAGCGGGGCGGCGGGTTCTTCACCTTTAACCAAAAGGAAATGAGACTGTTGTTTTGCATCCGCAACCGGATTTTTGGGGTAGTCGATTTCGATCCAGTTCAAAAGCACCACATCTACCAACAAACGCGATTCGCCCTTTTCTTCTTTTTCCCGGTAGGGAATTTTCAGGGAAAGAAGATTGTCTCCCGCCTTGAAGCGTTCGACGGGGATTCCCGTTTTGGTCACGCGGTGGGGTTCGTTGCCGTCCCATTTTTCGGTGAGTAACAGCGCATCGTTTAAATAGAGGTGAACCTCGTGGTCGTGAAGCGCGTCGTCCTTTTTTCTTCTTCCTTGGGTGGACCAGCCGCGAAAATCAACCTCCAGGGTAACGCTGCCTCCCGCCTCGGTTTGCAGGTCTCCCAGGGACACTCGCTGGGTGAAGGGTTCTTTGTCGGTGCAAGCCAATTTGTGCCAGTACCAGGATTCCTCTTCCTCTTTTTGATGGCGGAACCTACCCAGAACCGTATCGATCTCCATATGAAGGTTGCCGCGGTAAACCGGACGGGCGGGTACGGCCGGCGCATGCCTCATCACCTTCGCCTTTGCCGAGGCATTGCGCATGCGCGCGGAGGGGCCGGCGTCGAAGCTGAGCACATACACGTTGAAATTGGAGTATTCGTGGTAATGGCTGGCGGGGCCGGCGAGAACCCGTGCTTGAAACTCAATCCGATCGCCGGGCCCCAGGCGGCCATCGCCGCCATCGGCCACCCAAATCGGCACGGCTTTTCCCTCTTGCCTCAAAACGATTTTCT
>JBGTRP010001003.1:0-2618 GCA_041940685.1 Acanthopleuribacteraceae bacterium | reverse complement strand
CCGATACGTTCGTCGGCCGTCGCGAGGCACTCTGGCAGGACGTCCGCGCGATCCGCGCGAAGACGCTGCTCTTCCGCGGCGCCGAGAGCAAGATCCTGGCCCACGACGTCGCCGAGCGCATGGTCAAGGAGGCCGAGGCCAATTCCGAAACCGATCAGAAACGGCGCGACCTGGTCGAGGCTCGCAACAAGCTGGACTCCCTCATCTGGCAAACCGAAAAGACCTTGGAAGAGAACAAGGAGAAATTGGAAGCCGGCGATGTGGAGACTCTTGAAAAAGCGCTTGCCGATGCCAAGGAGAAGCTGAAGCTCGAAGACGCGGAACAGGTCAACCAGGCCTATGAGGCGTTGATTCAAGCCTCCCAAAAGCTGGGTGAGGCGCTCTACAAAGATCAACAGGCCGCCCAGCAAGCGGGCGCGGATACCGATGGCGGCGCCAAAGCCAAAAAGGAAGCCGAAACTGACGATGACGGCGTGATCGACGCCGAGGTCGTGGACTGAGGCGACCGACGATGCCGGTAATGAAATGGGAGGTTTCGGCCTCCCATTTTTTATCCCGATCCTCATTGCCAAAGGACGGTTGCGCCCCTCGCGGCCAAGGGTCGCGGGGACTCCTTCTTCAGGAACCTAAGGCCTTGAAAGCCAAATTTCTACCTCGATACCAAGGGTTCGCGGAGGGGTTCGCTATATCCTTCCACTGACCCTGAAATTTGGGTATGATGAATCCGTCGGTACTTCACCTCAGGTCATATAGATTTTTCTTGGATTTCCATCCAAGTGGTAATGGGTGATCTCGGATGGCAGAAGATTATTACAAAGTACTGGGTGTCAAGAAATCGGCATCCGACGCTGAAATCAAAAAAGCCTATCGCCGCCTTGCCCGCAAACACCACCCTGATTTCAATCCGGGCGACAGACGGGCGGAGACCACCTTCAAGAGGATTTCGGAAGCCTATGAGGTGCTGAGCGACGCCGAAAAACGCAAGGTTTACGATATATACGGCACGGTGCAGCCGCCCCCCCAGGGTGGCGGACCGGGCGGTTTCGACTTTGGCGGTTTCGATTTCCAGGGTTTCGATTTTTCACGCCAGAAAGGCGGCGCCGGCAGCTTTAGCGACATATTCTCCGACCTCTTTCAACAGGGTCGGGGCGGCAAGAAGAAAGGCCCGGTTCGGGGGCAGGACATTCAACACACCGTGAACCTGACCTTCCTGGAAGCCATTAAGGGCATCACCATGAACTTCCAGGTGGAGCGGAGTCTGGCCTGTGAGAATTGCAAGGGGAACCAGCGCATTAAAAGCTCTGATAAGAATCCCTGCGGTTCTTGTAACGGCAGCGGAAAATCCAAGATTCGCCAGGGCAATATGGTCTTTGAAGGCGCCTGCCGCTCTTGCGATGGGCGCGGCGTGTACGATAGCGTTGAATGCCCATCCTGTTACGGCCGGGGACGGCTGCCGCATACCGAGAAAATCAAGGTGCAAATCCCTCCCGGTGTAGCCAACGGCACCCGCGTGCGCGTGCCCAACAAGGGCGAGGCGGGTTTGTTGGGCGGGGCCCCCGGCGATTTGTTCATCATTACCAAGGTCGAGGACCACGACTTCTTCGATCGCCGCGGGGAAAACCTTTACTGCAGCATCCCCGTTACCTATGTAGAGGCGGCATTGGGCGCGAAGGTAGAGGTTCCCACCATCGACGGCAGCGCGACCATCAAGATCCCCCAGGGAACACAAAACGGCCAAAAATTTCGGATTCGCGGAAAGGGCGTACCCTCCCTGCGGGGAGGGCAGGTCGGCGACCAGTTCGTGGAAGTCAAAATTCATGTATCCCGCGTGAGGGACGAACGATCCAAGGAGTTGCTCCGCGAGTACGAACAATTGAACCCCGAGAACCCCAGAGCGTACCTGAACGCTTTTGAAACCTGACCGCCGGTTGGGTAAAGGCTCGGACGCCTACTGGCCGCCACGGAAGGGCTCCATCGCAAAAGGAAGAAACGATGAAAGCCAAAAAACAGCAACCCGGTTACTACTCCATCAGCGTGGTGGCCAAAACCTACGATATCCATCCTCAAACACTGAGAATGTACGAGCGTGAAGGTCTGCTCAGCCCCTCCCGCACGGAGGGCAATACCCGGCTTTTTTCCCAGGAAGATGTAGAGCGGTTGGAAACGATTCTCAACCTCACGCGCGACTTTGGCGTGAACCTGGCCGGTGTGGATCTTATCCTCAGAATGCGCGAACAGATGGACCGGATGCAGGAAGACGTGAACGAACTTCTCCAAGCTTTTCGGCAGGCATTGGTGGAGACCGTCGACGATGGCGAGGCCAGGTACAAGAACTCCCTGGTCAAGGTCTCGCCGAGAACGCAGGTCATTCGTCTGGATGATATGGATAAGAAGGAGAATTCGTGAAATCCACTGACCGAGGCCGACCACAGCTCTCTTCCGCGAACCTGAATTGGTACCTGCAGGAGATCGCAAAAATTCCGCAGCTCACCCCCGACCAGGAAAAAGAGTTGGGCAGGGCCATTCGCAACGATGATCAGGACGCCTTGCGGCGGCTGGTCGAGGCCAATCTGCGGTTCGTCGTCAGCATTTGCAAAAAGTATCGGGGTCTCGGGTTG
>JBGTRP010001002.1:0-2626 GCA_041940685.1 Acanthopleuribacteraceae bacterium | reverse complement strand
CACCACCACCACCTGGTAATCCCATTCCAGCAATTGGAAAAGGTGATGTGGGTTCCCTTCCGGATCCTGTAGGTCCAACCGGGGGAGCGCTTGCCCCTTGAGGCGGTTCTCCAGGTCATTGGATTGCTTCAATGCGATGGCCGTGTCATCCCATTGGGTCTCCTCGGCCCGCCGCTTTTCATCCTGAAGGCGATCGAAGCCGATTTTGCCAATCAGTAGGAGGACGACCAGGTACAACACCCACTTTTCCAAACCTTTCATGAGCTGGCCCCTCCCCGTTCCCTAGACGCCTCGGACGCCAACTCGCGGACGATGAGCGCCACCCCATCCTCGCCTTCGTGAGCAAAAATTAATTGCCCGCCCGAGGCGCCCACGAGCGTCTCATCCTCGGGCGCCTGGTAATAGCCCAGCCCCCAGAAATCCGAATCCCAAAACTCCAGAATTTCCTTGCCGCTCTTCAGGTTTTTGCGATAGCGGTAGAGTTGGGTGATGTAGCCGTATTTCCATGCATAAAGTCCACGAAAGTGAGTGAACGTGGACATGAAAGCTTTTCCCTTTTTATGGCCGCGTATTTTGGGAGCCTTCTTGTAATCCGGCGCCAGGTATTTGAAACTGGCGAGACGGATTCTCCCCAGGTCCTCACCATCCCGGGAGAAAAACAACACCTCGTAGCGGTGGTTGAAATATTGCAGGATTCGATTCTGCTCCACCAGCAAACCGCCCTGAGGATGGTACACGTCAAACAAGGATTGATAGGAATCATCCGGAGGGGAAAAGCTTTGCAGCAGTTTGCCATCGCGATCAACGCGGTAGATCGTGGCGCCGGAGGCGTACCGAGACCAATTGGTGAAATAGGCGCCGTCGTCTTCATCCGGGTAAATGCTTGCCCCCACGCCCTCGGCTTGCATGGGAACCGCGTGCAGGAATCTGCCCGTTGCATCGTAGAGATTGTATCGAGGCGGTATGTTGCCGACGATGTGAAACCGATCTCCACTTCGGGTAAAACCACCCGGCAACCGGTACTCCCCCGGTCCGGAGCCCAGACCGCCCACAAGACCTCGCAAACGGCCATCGGGTCCGTATACATAAGCTCGTTGGCTCATGAAGATATCCAAAATGTAATAGTCCCCATCAATGACTTGAAAATCGGATATGGAAATAGGGCCATTCCCATCGGCATCCGACTCCAGTGGAACTCGGCGGATGGTGTGAAACGACCAAGGTTTACCCGAGGCCAAACCCTCGACATCCGGCTCGCCGGTTCTTTGTGATTCTAGGCAGGCGGACAACATCCATAGATTCATCAGCGTCAAATAAAGGAGGTTGACTTTGATTTTCACTGATTCGTTTCCTTGTAAATATTCCAATCCCGATAACCATGCAAATGCTACCTGGCGCGCCAAGCATCCTTTTCTTGGCCGATGCAATGGCTATTGGTTATACATTCCCGATCGACTATTGAGGGTTGGGCCGCGAGAGCGCGGCCCAATTCAATGCTAGGCAGGCAATCCTATGGGGTCGCCATATTGCACTTCATTGGCTGCATGTTGAGGCAGAACCCGGTGCATCCATCGGTCAGGTAGGGGTCCCTTGCATCCGCGAATGCCCTTTCTACAGAAGGAGTTCTTAAAGCAAAAACGGAAAACAGCGCCAGGGTCAGGATCAGTCCTTTAAAAATCTTCAGCATGTTTTTCTCCCTATTTGGATTTCTTGTATGCCCGGAAAACGAGCAGGTATCGCGACGCTTATGGGGTTATGTAAGGATTCTTCGGAAGCAGTAACCACGGAAAGGTTACCTGGCGCGTCGAGCATCCGGTTTTTGCCCGATGCGCCAGGTGTTCATACTCTGCCCATTCCAACGAAAACGGTTTTAATCCACGTTGCAACGGGTAGGTGTCGTGTTAAAACAAACGGCCAATGGGCCACTCGTCAAGGTAGGCCCTCTTTCCACGGCATGTGCCTTTTCCACAAGAGAAACTCGCGGGAAGAACACAACCAAAAGGGCAACCAGCAACAACGCCCCTTTTAAAATTTTCATCACGAATAGCTCCTTCTCGATCTGTCTTGTATCCTTTGAAAAAACGGCCTTGACTAGCCTCAAAAGGAGTGGTTTTGGTTATTTGTGGACTTCATCACAGCGGGTAGGCTGTGTGCTAAGGCAATAGGCAACCGGTCCGCTACAGAGCCAGGGGTCCCATACACCGGCATAAGCCCTTTCCACGGAAGGGGCTCTATGAGAAAAAACAGCGGCAAAAGCCGCGATCAATACCAAAACCTTAAACATTTTCAACATGATTTTCTCCTGTGATTTGCTCTGAAATTTTGGGAGGTTTGACAAGGGCGAGCCCCCAACCCGGAGCGAAACCTCGCTCGAGTCCTTGTCCATTCCAGAACCGAACCGTTTCCGCATCAAATACACGGGGTAATGACCGTGGAGGAAAACCAAACCGGCTCGGAATATGCCACGGAATCACCTCGATCTTCGACGCTGGGTGATTTGGGCTCGCCGTCTGGTCAACATACTAGGATGAGGTTTCCACGCGGGTGGGACAAACTCTTCGTTTTTAGAATTTGGCGCATCGGGAACAAACTTGTCCCCGGCAGAATACTGATTTCCGCTTTACCA
>JBGTRP010001001.1:0-2629 GCA_041940685.1 Acanthopleuribacteraceae bacterium | reverse complement strand
CCGAGTGCGTGGTCCTGCTCCGCGAGGATGAGGGACGGGCGCCTTACCTGGCCGCCTACCTGACAACGGGAGGAAGCGACGAGATGGCCAAGCGCGTGGAATTTGTGGAGTGCGCGGACCGGCTGGGTCTCCGCGCCTATTTGCGGGAGCGGCTTCCGGCGTACATGATCCCCCAGGTCTATCCGCGGTTGAACGCGTTTCCCATCAACCCGGCAGGAAAAATCGACCGGCGCGCCTTGCCCGCACCGCCTAAACGGGCCGGCCTGTTCAACCAGGGACTGGTGCTGCCGCGAACCCCTACCGAGGAGGTATTGGCCAGCATTTGGACGGAGCTTTTAAACCTTCCGGAAGTAGGCGTTCACGACCATTTTTTCGAGCTTGGCGGACACTCCCTCCTGGCCATGCGGGTCATCTCTCGAGTCAAGAGTCTGCTTGGCCTCGACCTGCCCATGCGGGCCATATTCGAGACGCCCACGATCGCGGAGTTGGCCGCCGCCCTGGACACCCGCATGGGCCATGGGAAGGGCACGGCCGTTTCCTCCATCCCCAGGATTAACCGCGATCAGCGCCTGCCGCTCTCCTTCGCGCAACAGCGTCTGTGGTTCATCGACCGTCTGGACCCCAACCAACCGGCATACAACCTCTTCAGCGCGGTTCGTATCGGGGGTTGGCTGGATGCGCTTTCCCTGGAATACGGCTTGAATCGCATTCGCGAACGCCATGAATCGCTGCGAACCAGGTTCCACACCGAGGGAGGCGAACCCCACCAGGTCATCGAGGCTCACCGAGACCAGCCTATCCCGCTGGTCGATTTGAGTGCTTTGCCCGCCTCCGCCGGACGCGGTCTGGCCTCGCGGCTCGCACGCCGCGAGTCGAGGATGGCGTTCAACCTGGCCGAGGGTCCGCTCTTCCGTTGCGCAATCCAAAGACTGGCGCCCCAGCGCCATCGTTTTCTATCGACCATGCACCACATCATCTCCGATGGCTGGTCGCTGGGCATTTTCCTGCGGGAGCTCGGCGAGTTCAGCGCGGCGCGCACCGATGCGGAAGCCACGCCACCCCCGCCGCTTCCCTTACAATATGCCGACTTCGCCCACTGGCAGCGGCAATGGCTGCGGGGAGAGACGCTGCAAAAGCAAATCGATTATTGGCGCGGTCAGCTCGCGGGTCAGGCGCCGCTTTTGATGCTACCCAGCGATCGACCGCGCCCCAAGGCGCAGCGTTTCCTCGGCGGCCGCCACCACCTGGCCTTGCCAGCCTCCCTGACACGGGAGCTCAAGGGTTTTGGCCAGAGCCAGGGGTTGACCCTGTTTATGACGCTGTTGGCGGGATTTCAGGCGTTGCTGCGACGCTACTCCGGCCAGGGCGATGTTTCCGTGGGCACGCCGATCGCCAACCGCAACCATCCAGACACTGAGCATCTGATCGGGTTTTTTGCCAATACCCTGGTGATGAGAACCCAATTCTCGCGCGGGCAGAGCTTCCGGCAGGTGGCGCATGCGGTCCGCGAAACGGCTTTGGGCGCTTACGCTCATCAGGATCTGCCCTTCGAAAAGTTGGTCGAAGAACTGCAACTGGAGCGGGACCTCAGCCGCAATCCGTTGTTTCAGGTGATGTTCGTTTTGGCCGAGCCGCCCACGCCTGCCGAGAAGGGCGAAGGCCCGGAGGTAAAGCCGATTGAAATGGACAAGGGGATCTCCCATTTCGACCTGACGCTCGCCCTGGTGGACGGCGGTTTCGACGGACGCCAGGAAGGCCTCGAGGGGAGCTTCGAATACAATTCCGACCTTTTTGACGAGTCGACCATCCGGCGCATGGCGGGTCATTTCCAAAGACTGATGACCCTCGCGCTCGGCGATCTGGACCAAGACCTGGAGGATGTGGACCTCTCAGACGAACGGGAACGGCACCTGATGCTGGTCGCCTGGAATGATCAACGGCGAGATTTCGCGCAAAACCAATGCATCCACGAGCTGTTTGACGCCAGGGCCGGTGCAAGGCCCGACGCAACCGCCCTCATCCACTCGGATTCCGAGGGTTCCCGGCCCCGCCCGCGCTACCTGAGTTACAGTCGCGCGAAACTGGATGCCGAACGCATTGCGGATTTCCTGCGAAAGGCGAGAGTGGGTCCGGAGCACCTGGTCGGCATCAGCATGCAACGCGGGCCCGAGATGGTGACCGGTATTTGGGGCGTATTCAAGAGCGGCGCCGCCTACGTGCCCATCGATCCCGATTATCCCGCGGCGCGGCGCGCCTATATTCAAAATGACGCGGGTCTCCGTCTGGTGCTGACAGACCGGGAGACCATGAAGGATCGCCAGGGGGAGGCGGAACGATTCTTTTGCGTGGAAGACATTTCCGGGGAGAGATCTCCCCTCACCCAACCCCTGACCTTACCCGCTCCCGCGCCGGAAAACCTGGCGTATGTGATCTATACCTCCGGTTCGACCGGAAAACCCAAGGGAGTCGGCATACCTCATCGCGGGCTTTGCAACTTGGCCCAAGCCCAATCGATCGCGCTGGAAACCGATGACCGCGACCGGATCCTGCAATTCGCATCCCTGAGCTTCGACGCCTCCATCTGGGAAATCAATATGGCTCTTTCCGCTGGAGCGGCCCTGATTACCGC
>JBGTRP010001000.1:0-2630 GCA_041940685.1 Acanthopleuribacteraceae bacterium | reverse complement strand
CGGCGCAGCCTTCCTGGCGGTCTTCTTGGCGGGTTTCTTCTTCGCCGCGACCTTGCGCTTGGCGGTCTTGCGCTTCGCGGCCTTACGCGCGGTCTTCTTCGCCGGACGGCGAGCAGCCTTGCGAGCCTTCGTCTTCTTCTTGCGTGCTGCCATGGCTTCGTTTCCCCCTCCAGGTTGCGCAGTAGTGGTCGTGCAGCGGCTGGAACGCATTGACGGCGTTGCGCGCGTGGATACGGACGGCCTGGAAGAGAAGGAAATCATTATCGAAGTGGACCGCGACTTGGCCGAGGGCGCGGGCCTCAACATTTACCAGTTGGCTCAAGAGCTCGGCGATGACAACTTCAGCATGGCCTCCGGCAACGTGCGTGAGAACGGCAAAAAGTTTCTTTTGCGTTCCGTGGCCACCTACAAGGATCTGGAATCCCTGGAAAACCGGCTGATCACATCATCGATCCGGCTCAAGGACATTGCCCGCATCACCTACGAGGAAGCGGAGAAACGCTACAGCGTGCGGGTCAACAGCCGCCCCGCCGTGGCGGCCGTGATCTTCAAGGAGGGGGAGGCCAACACGGTGGAGGTTTCCCGCCGCCTGAGACAGGCATTGTCGGAAATGCGCCAAGACCCCCGGCTCTCCTCCGTGTACATGGAAAGCCTTTTCAACCAGGGGGAGGTGGTGGAGGAATCGATCGCCAACCTGTTGGATGGGGGCAAGATCGGGGGCGTCTTTGCAGCGCTGGTGCTCTTCCTGTTTCTACGCCGCTTCCGCATGACCGCCATCATTACCTTCTCCATCCCGCTCAGCCTGCTGATCGCGCTGGTAACCATGTATTTCATGGGCGAAACCCTGAATATTCTTAGCATCCTGGGGCTGGTGATCTGCGTGGGGCTGCTGGTGGACAACTCCGTGGTGGTGGCCGAGAATATCCACCGTCTGCATCGCGACGGTATGTCGCGGCGCGACGCCTGCGTCCAGGGCGCCAGCGAAATTGCGCTCGCCATCATCATGGCCACGCTGACCACGGTAATCGTCTTTCTGCCGGCCGCGCTGGTGGAAGGCCAGGCTCAATTTTTCTTGTTCCGGCTGGCGTTGCCGATCTCTGTTTCCCTGGTCGCCTCCCTGTTCGTGGCATTGGTCTTCATTCCGCTCTGCGTCTACCTCACCCTGCCCGCCTCCGGCTCCAAACAAAAAACGCCCTCGACCTTCCGCAAGCTGCACGACGGGCTCAACCTGTTCCTGCGCAAGGGTTATGACGCGGTATTCGAGCGCCTCAACCACTTCTACTCCCGCACGCTCGCCTTTTTCCTGAAACACAGGTTGGATTTGGTTTTGTTGCTCTTGGGCATCTTCGTGCTCACCATGATGGTGGCCTCCAAAAACGTCAAATTTGTAGACAATCAGGAAGAGGACCGCACAAGCTTTACCATCAACGTCAACTTGTCTCGCGAGAACAATTTCCAGGATACCGCGCAATATTTTCGCGAGGCCGAGAAGGTGATGGAACAAAAGAAAGAGGAATTGGGTCTGAAGGGCTATTTGATGGTCCATTTCCCGACGCGCGGTAGGATTCAGGGTTGGTTTGACGACAAGGTTCCCATGAAGATGTCGGCCAAGCAGGCCGCGGAAACCCTACTGGAGGACTTGCCCAAAAAAGCGGGAGTCGAGCTCTTCTTCGGCAGTGAGAGCCAGATCGAGGATGATGATTCTCAAGAGGTCTACGTGGTGCGCATTCAGGGCGAGGACGCGGATGTGTTGGATGGGGTGGCCGAGGAGTTGGAGCCCATCTTCACCCGCGTGGAGGGTGTCTTGGGCGTCAAGCAGGGCGCCGAGGAATCGCCCAACGAACTGGCCCTGGTCATCGACCGCGACCGCGCCACGGCCAGCGACGTGAACCCGGAATTCATTGCCGGCGTCGTGAGTTATGCGCTGCGCGGAAGCCCTCTTCCTCGTTACAGCGATGGCGGCAGAGAGATTCCCGTTCGCATCCGTTTTCAGGAAGAAGACCGCGAGAGCCTGACAGAGCTCGCCAGCTTCGCGGTTCCCTCCAACTCCGGAGCCACGCTTCCGGTTTCGGCCCTCACCGACACCGCGGTGCTCAATACCGCCCGCGGCATCTTCCGCCGCGACAAACGCATCACCGAAAGCCTTACCTTCGAATTGAAGGAGGAAAACGTCGAGCAAACGCGGGAGCGACTGAACGCGCTGGTGGCCAATATCGATCTTCCCGAGGGCGTTTCCTTTGGCGCCCGTTCCCGTTCCGGCGACAATGAAGATCTGCAGAACCTCATTTTCGCGGCGCTGCTTTCGATCGTGTTCATCTACCTGTTGATGGGCTTTTTGTTTGAGAGCTTCTATCTGCCTTTGTCGATTATTTTCACCATTCCCATGGCCAGCATCGGCGTTGCCTGGATTCATATTATCACCGGCAAAAACATCGATTTTCTCGGCGTGGGTACCTCCCGCGAAGCACTCGATCTCCGCGAGTCGGGGATCTCGACTCCCATCCTCGTTCTCGGTGCCCTGGTGGAACCTGAACTGGATCTACTCATCGATCAGGAAATTGCGGTCACCATCCATTCGCCGGGGCGAATAGAGATTCTCGATAAAACAGCGCTCCAGATGGGGCGTAAAC
>JBGTRP010000999.1:0-2632 GCA_041940685.1 Acanthopleuribacteraceae bacterium | reverse complement strand
TACTATCCGGAGAATATTTCCAACAAGTCCTCCATCAGCCTCAGCGGCATCGGGGTTGGCGATTTTATCGACGAGGAGCATATCGAGTATCTGCCCCCGGCCTTCTATGACCCCGATGGGCTGGACGCCAACATGACCTTTATTTTCAGAGGGGTGGACCGCATCTACCATCACAGTGAATTGGTGCTGATCTATCCCGAGAACCTGGACCCCGAGCCCGTTTTGCTGGCGCGGAATATGCCGGTTGAGCCGGAAATCGAGGTGAAAAACGGGCTCAAAACCATGCGCTGGCTCACCCGCGGCATGCCGCCCCTGGAAGTGGAGGCCAACATGCCGCCGCTGGGCTACCTGCAGCCGACCGCTTCCTTCTACTACAATACCGAGTGGGAGGAGATCCGCGACTTTTACTACAACGCGGTCCGCCTGCGCATGGGTTTGTCCGACCGCCTCAGGGACCAGGTAGCCAAATGGAGGAATGGGGAAAAGGACCGCGAAAAGTTGGCGCGCGCCATATACCGCGATATTACCGACCGGGTCGAGCCGGATGGCCAGTTCTATAAGAGCGTGAACCTCACCTGGGAGACCCGTTCCGGCAATCCCACGCTACTGCTGGCCGCGGTCTACGAGGCCTTGGGCCTGAGCGCGGACCTGGTGTTGGTGAGGCCCGAGCAGGTGCGCCACTACACCTTTCCCACGCCCATGCCCAACTTTTCTTACGCGCTGCTGCGGTTGACATTGGGCGAAACCAGCTATTGGCTGGATCCCAATCAGCGCGGCTTGGCCTTCGGTTACGTGCCCTATCCCTACCGGGGCGCGAAGGGTCTGGTTCTCGACCCGGAGAGACCGCTGTTCGCCAAGGTCCCGGATTTCGATGACCGGGACGAGCGCATCGAGTCGGAGTACACCCTCTTCTTCCGCGAAAACGGCGCGGTCGAGGGGTTGGGCTCCGAGCGATTTTTCGGTTTTGTGGGCGCGCAGCTCAAACAGAAATACAAGGCGCTGAACCGTCCCGAGACCAAGCAGCGCGTCGAGGCGGGCATCAACCAGACCTTTCCCGGCGCCGTGGTGAGCACGGTGGAGATTCCCGAGGACCTGCCGCCGGGCGAGTTCCAGTTGGACAATGTTTTCTCCCATCCGGGCCTGGCCGATTTCAGCGGGGAGCGGGTGAGCATGCCCCTGCTCCTGCCGGCAACGCCGCTGTTTGAGCGCTATGGAGGGTTGGCCAAGCGCCAAACGCCGATCCACATTTCCCAACCCTATTACAATGTCAGCAGCTTGGTTCTCCATCTGCCGGAGGGCTACGCCTGGACCAACGAACCCCAAACCTGGCGCGAGGAATCCGCCTTCGGCAATTACGAACTCAGCGTGACTCGCGAGGGCGCGCGCATGCTCACCATCCGGCGGAGCTACCATCTGCCCTCCCAATTCGTGCAACCCGAGGCCTACGACGATTTTCTTGCCTTTTGCCGTGCGATGCTTGAGAATGAAGACATCGTTTTTGCCGCCGAAAAAGGGACGGGTTCGCCATGACCAACCGATACCAAAGTTTCCTCGATGACTATGCCGCCTATCACCGCGATCCGCGCAACAAGCTGACCCATTATTTCGGAATCCCCATGATCATGTTCGCGGTGGTCGGGTTCCTGCGGCCGGTGCATTTGTTCGACCTGGGCTCGCTTCAATTGGATCTCGCCTTATTGATATTGCTGCCCGTGGCCTTGTTTTATCTGTCCCTGCAATGGGGAACCGGGCTGGGGATGCTGCTGGTGTTGGCGGTCATGTACGCGCTCGCCCCGCGCGTGGGTTGGCCGGTGTTATTGGCGCTTTTTGTGCTGGGCTGGGGGCTGCAGTTTCTCGGGCATCATTTTGAGGGCAAAAAACCCGCCTTTCTCCGCAATGCGGTGCATTTGTTGATCGGACCGCTGTGGATTCTCAACGATGCCTTCGCCAAGCTGCATCTGCCCGCCTACCATCCACAAAAGAGCTGACCCTTCGATATCCGCGCGCCCCGGGCGCCGGGCCGCGCCAGCGGGGAAACCACCACAATCGTTGCGGCCGCGCGCCGGCCGGGAGGAAAAGAATCATGGATCTTGCCGCTATGTTTGCCGAACACATCCAAAGGTTGCGGGGCATTTACGAAAAAGCGCTCGCCGAATTGGAACGGGAAGAAGAGGCGCCCAACATCGAGGCCGTGCTGATTCACAGCGGCGCCGAGGACCACTACTACGGCGATGACATGCCCATTGCCTTTAAAGCTTTCGGCCATTTCCTGCATTGGCTGCCCGTCAACCGTCCGGACCAGTTGCTGTTGTTCATGCCGGGCAGGAAGCCGACGTATTTTCAGGTGGTGTCCCCGGATTTCTGGTACGAGCAGACGGTTGAAAACGAAGCCTGGTGGTCGGATCAATTCGAACTGGTGAAATTGACCGCTGCCGAGGACGTGATCGATCATCTTCCTCCCTGTCGGCGCATCGCTTATTTGGGTGGAAACCCTGAGTTCGCGCTCGATCTGGGCCTGCCCGCGACGCTGCTCAACGAGGCCCACCTCACCAATTACCTGGATTACCACCGGGGCGTGAAGTCGGCTTATGAGGTTGCCCAGCTGCGTGAGGCGAATCGTAGAGGGGTGGCC
>JBGTRP010000998.1:0-2640 GCA_041940685.1 Acanthopleuribacteraceae bacterium | reverse complement strand
AGGCCTACCTCCTGCCGTTTGACGTCGCCGACCGCGAGGCCGCGCGCGCGGCGCTCTTGAAAGATTTGGAGCTTCGGGGCGTGTATTGGGGCGTGGTGTGTAACGCCGGTCTTAAAGCGGATGCGCCCTTTCCTTCTATTGACGGGGAACGGTGGGATCGGGTGCTGCGCACCAATTTAGATGGTTTCTACAATGTGTTGCATCCATTGGTGATGCCCATGGTGCGCGCCAAGCGGGGAGGCCGCATCGTGACCATGTCTTCGCTCGCCGGGGTGATCGGCAATCGCGGGCAAACCAATTACGCCGCTTCCAAGGCCGGTCTCATCGGCGCCTCCAAGGCCCTGGCTCAGGAGTTGGCCAAGCGCAAAATCACGGTCAACAGCATTGCGCCGGGCCTGATCGAAACCGATATGGTAGCCGATCTGCCCAGGGACGAGATTTTGCGCCGCATTCCCATGCGCCGCTTTGGCCGGCCGGAAGAGGTGGCGAGTTTGGTTGCTTTTCTCTTTTCCGAGGGGGCGGCCTACATCACGGGCCAGGTGATTTCCATCAATGGCGGGCTCTTCTAACGAGGCGCGTCCCACTCCGTGCGGGCCTGCCGGACGCCGGACTTGGCTGGCCGGCATTCCGGGCGCGCGGGCGCCATGGGGGCGGCCCTGGGAGCCTTTCACAACCGGCGCCAGGTCTTCGGTCTTTTCCCTCCGGCCGCCTTGGCTTGGCCTTATGGCGTCAATCGTTGAGTACGAAGGTCACCTTGAGCGTAACCCGGTACTCCGTGATTTTGCCATCGTTGACGACTACTTCCTGGTCCTTTACCCAGGCGCTTTTGATATTCTTGAGCGTCTTATTTGCGCGGGCTATGCCCGATTCGATGGCGTTTTCAAAACCTTGTTTGGATGAGCAGATGATCTCAGTGACTTTGGCCACGGACATTGTGGGCCTCCTTCTCATTTTTTCGTCTTATGCGACGCGACGCCAGCCTTTTCTCGCCTTTCCCTGAAAGGCAACCAGTTTTCCAGAAGCGGCGCGTTTGATTTCCATCAATCCGGATGCAAGGCGTGACCGCGTAGCCTTTTATAGAGGGGCGCACGTATCAAAACGTGTTGCGGTGCGTGTGTACCCGGTTGATGATTTGATTAAGCATCATAGAAAAATTCGCCTTTGGGCGCAAGCAAATTGGAGATTGCTTGCGGTTTCGTTTTTTTACGCCTCTCCAAGTGTATGTGATTTGTCCGTTTTTTGCCGAACGGGGAATTCAAGCGCCGCATTCGTGGACATAGGCATGGCTTGCCCGCCTGAGAACGAATGAGATACAATTGGAAAATCGCTCCCGAAAAGGGCAATTTCATGTTTCCGGAAAGGTAGGCGGCCAACCATTCAGGCCCGACCTACCGGGGTATTAATTTTTCGGCGAGAAAAATTTGTGGTCGATAAAAAACAGTTCCAAAAGCTTTATCTGGAACACTATCCGAGCGTAAAAACCTTGTTTTTATGCAAAGGTTTTTCAAAAGAAGATGCGGAAGAGCTCACCCAAGACGTCTTCCTTCGTGTCTATAGATACAGAGCGGACTACCTGGGGAAGGGAAACTTCCGTGGGTGGTTGAACACGATTTGCGCGAATGTCTGGAAGAATAGGATTCGCGAATTGCGCTCCCTGAAGCGGGACGCGGTTGTCGTTTCCCTCGATACGCCCGGCTTGGAAAGCGCTCCCTCCAATTCTCAATCCCCGAAGTCCGAACCTCTGGACCAGGCCATTCATGGGGAATACCAGGAGTTACTGTGGAAGGCCATCTCTCAATTGCCCAAAACTTTATACGCATGCGTGGTCTTGCGCGTCCATCATGAGTTGAATTACCAACAGATCGGCAGCATTCTGAAGTTGAATAGGGAAACCGTAAAATCTCGTTTGTATCAAGCCCAGGGAAAGCTCAGGACAATTCTCCACGAGGACATGCATGTAAAATTTACAGAGGAAGAATGATGTTGCATTGCGATTTTGAGGGATGCCTCCCGCCCGTTTCAGGAATTCGGGAATTTGGTTGTCGGCAGGCCACCGGGACAAGAGTCCAGAGGCCGGATGCAAGCAGGGAAGGCGGCTTTTCCCGCGTCTGGACTCCGGCCTCTGGATTCTGCAACCCTGCCGGCTTGGCGTTCCAAGCCTGGCGCAAAATGGAAGACTTTGGTCGTCAAGGCGGCTAGGGGGGGAGCTATGACAGGCGGCAAGCCCGATTTTAATCAGATCCTTAAGGCCGAACTCAATGCGCGCGATTCGTCTCCACTTTCTCCCGAGGAGTTGGAGGCTTGGCGTAGCGGCGACCTCGATGAGCGGGAAAGGTTGGCATTACAAGAGCGGCTGATTTTGGACCGGGATGCGGTTTGCTCGCTGCTGTCCTTGGAGGCGGACGAGGGTAGGGAGCGGGTTTCCAAGGAGGAATCCCGCGCCTCCTGGTCTCAATTTGAGAAAAAGCTGGATGTTCTAATGGAAGATGAACGGCGGCAAGGAACCCGGCAAGAAGAATTTCTTCATGGCGGCCCTCGTTCTGAAAAAGCGCCCTGGTTTTTCCGGATGGCGGGGGGATTGGCCGCCGCACTGATGCTTGCCACGATCTTGTTGGTCTTCCAGGTATTGAGGCTCTCCCG
>JBGTRP010000997.1:0-2642 GCA_041940685.1 Acanthopleuribacteraceae bacterium | reverse complement strand
CATCGATTACCTGGACGAGGAGGCCGAGTTGCGGGTGGCCACCCACACCACCACCGCGGACCGCGACGAGGTGGAGGTCGTGTTTTCCGGCAAGGAAATGGAGCAGTTCTCCCATGTGGTGCGGCTGGTGCCCATTGCCGAGCCCATCGCCCGCTACGCGGTGCGCCTGGCCCAGGCCAGCCGGCCCGAAAACGCGGACGCCCCCGAGTTCATCCGCCAATGGGTGAGCTGGGGCGCGGGCACGCGCGCCTCGCAATACCTGATTCTGGGCGGCAAGGCGCGCGCCCTGCTGCACGGCCGCTACCACGTGTCCTGCGAGGATATCCGCACCCTGGCCTATCCGGTGCTGCGCCACCGCATCCTCACCAATTTCCAGGCGGATGCGGACCATGTGGACGTGGAGCGCATCATCGCCCAACTGATCGAGGCCGTGCCCGAGCCGCGCTCGGGTTTGAGCGGCTGAGCATCCGGCCCCGCCGGGGCGCATCCCTCCCCAATGGAGCAGCATGAACGCCTTACCCACCTTCATCGAGCCCGAACGGCTGGCGCGCATCCGCGACCTGGAACTGCTCGCGCGCACCGTGGTGGAGGGCGTGATGGCGGGGATTCATCGCGGCCCGAAAACCGGGACCTCCATTGATTTCGCCCAGTACCGCTTCTACAGTCAGGGCGATGATCTGCGTTTTTTGGATTGGAAGCTGTACGGCCGCACGGACCGCCTGTACTTGAAGCAGTACCAGGAGGAAACCAATCTGCGCGCCACCCTGATCCTGGATTGCAGCGCCTCCATGGGCTACGCCAGCGGCGCGGTCAGCAAGTTCCAATACGCGCGCATGCTCTGCGCCTGCCTGGCCCTGATCATGAAACGCCAGGGCGATGCCGTGGGCCTGCTGGCCTATCGGCGCGGACCCCTGCTGCACCTGCCGCCGGGCCGCACCGCGCGCCACCATCCCGGCCTGATGGCCGAGCTCGCCCGTCTGGAGGCGGACGAGGCCACGGACACCCCGGCCACCCTGCGCTACCTGGGCGATGTTTTGCCGCCGCGCGGCCTGGTGGTGCTGATTACCGATTGCCTTTACCCGCTGGAGGAGATGGTGACCCATCTGCGTTCCCTGCGGGCGCGGCGCCATGATGTGCTGCTGTTCCAGATCAGCGACCGGGCGGAGCGGGACTTTCCCTTCGACAAGGCGGTCACCTTACTGGACGCGGAAGATGATCGGGAGTGTTTCGTGGTTCCGGATGCGGTGCGCCAGGCCTATTTGGAGAACCGCAAGACCCATTTCAACGCCCTGCGCAAGGCCTGCCTGGAGGCGGAGATCGACTGCCTGGAGCTGTTCAGCGACGAGCCGCTGGACCGCGCCCTGCGCCACTTCCTGGAACGGCGCGCCAGCCTGTTGCTCATGGGCGGGAGGCGCAGCGCCCGGGTAGGGAAGCGCTGATATGGGATTCGGATTCCTCGCCCCCCTGTTTCTAGGCGCCGCCCTGCTGGTCGGCATCCCCTGGCTGATCCACAAGATCCGCCGGCCCGAACGCGATACCCTGCGTTTCAGCAGCCTGATGTTCGTGCCCAGGATCAAGAAAGAGATTATCGAGCGGCGCAAGATTCAACATCTGCTGCTGCTGTTGCTGCGCATGTTGCTGTTCCTGTTGCTGGCCTTGGCCTTCAGCCGGCCGGCCTACCGCTCCGAACGGGCCGCCGCCGTTTTCGAGCGGGCCAAGGGTTTCCACCTGATTCTTTTGGATACCTCCTACAGCATGGGCGTGTCCGACCGCTGGGGCGAGGCGCGCCGCGCGGCCGAGTCGGTGCTGGATGGATTGCCCGCCGATGCCGCGGTGGGCCTGGTCAGCTTCGCGGATCAGCCGCGGGTGGCGGTTCCCCTGGGCGAAGGGAGCTCCGGCGTCGACGCCAAAGACGCGGTGCGCAAGGCGCTCGACGGCCTGAGTCCCGGCCAAAACGGCACCCGTTTCCTGCCGGCTTTGCAGTTGGCCAGCCAACTGCTGTTCGCCGCGGCCCCGGTTGAGGAGAACCGGGCGCCCAACCTGAACCTGCATCTCATCTCGGATTTCCAAAGGCGGGGACTGCCCGGACCGGATTCGAGCTGGAAGCTCTCGGGTTTGGTTCAACTGATCGCCCATCCCGTGAGCGGCGAGGCCCCCGACAATTTGGCGGTGGACGAGGTTCAGGTGCGTGGGGATGTCGGGTCCCGCCCGGTTCTGGCCGCCAAGATCAAAAACTGGACGCCGCGGCCCGCGGAGGCCGTGGTGCGCATGCATCTGGCCGGCGGCGGTGCGGATGGACCCTCCGAACCGCAAACCATCCGGCTGGAGCCCGGAAACGCGGGTACGCTTTCCTTTCCCTTGGGCGAGCGCCCCGGTCCGGTGGCGGGCTGGCTGACGTTGGAGGCCGATGCCGTGGCCGTGGACAATATCGGCTACTTTTCCTGGCGTCCGGCCCAAAAACGCGAGTTGTTCCTGCTGAGCGGAGAAGGCGAGAACGCGGCCTACAGCGCCTCCTGGTTTCTGCGGCGCGCCCTGGCTGATTCGGGTCCGCCTAGCTGGAACGTCTCGGATGGCGCTCCCTCGGAGTGGGGTGGAGTGGCCGAGCCGCAAGCCGCCGCCAGCGAGACCGTGGTGGCCGTGGG
>JBGTRP010000996.1:0-2644 GCA_041940685.1 Acanthopleuribacteraceae bacterium | reverse complement strand
TTTTCGAGTTGAGTATTTCCGACCCATCGCGGGTTCAGGTTTTGAATACGCGAAACGATATTATCTTTGATCAGGTCTTGAGCGGTGCGAGAACGCTTCAATTCCCCAACATGCCCGCGGGCAGTTACAAGCTGGCGCTGTTTCCGGGTTCGACCACGGCCAAACGGAGAATCGATTTCTCCTTCGGCGTGGGTGCGCTCAACCCGGCCTTGTATTTTACCGACATCACCGAAACCCAATCTTATAAAACCGCGGTCGGCATCATCAATCCAAACGGTGAGGACGCGGATGTGGATATCATCGGCTACGATGCGGGTGGCGCTATTTTGGAAAAGCTGACCCGCGTCATTCCGGCGCGGGGGGCTCTGCGGGTCAACGCGAGCGATCTGTTCCCCGAGGACATCGGCGCCCTGGCCTGGATCCGCGTGGACAGCACCCATGATTTGGTAGGCTTTTCCCACACCACCAGCACCGACGATTTGGAAGCCTACGCGGTTACCACGCCGGAAAGCCTGCAATCGGAGCTCTATATCCCTCATATCGCGCAGGGCGTGGAAACCTGGTCCACGCGCGCGAGCCTGGTCAATGGCCTTGCCCAGGCGGCTAGTCCCTTCCTCGTGGCCGGGGATACCACCTTGGCCTTGACGAACCAAACCAGCTACGCCAAAGATTCCTTCGATTTTTTTGACAAGCTCGGCGCGAGCATCTCTGAAAACTCGGCCTGGGGCCGGTTTTACGATCAAAACCAGGGCGCCGGCCTGGCCGGCAACGAGGTTTTTGGAAAGGTGGACGGCACGCGGCAGATCGTGGGCTTGGGCCTCAACGCGGGCGCGCAGGAGAACGCCAGCCTCGTTTCCAATACCAACACGCTGTATTTCGCGCATATCGCCGATGTCGTCAATTTCTGGACCGGAATCTCACTGGTGAACGTGGGCGAGGCGATACAGGGCGCGGAGGTGCGCGCCTACAACAGCGGGGGCGGACTTTTGGGCTTGGTTCAAATGACCTTGGATCCAGGCGAGAAACTCGTACAGTTGGCTCCCGATTTTCTGGCTGACCTCGGCATCTCGGGAAATGCGCAATGGCTTGAGATCATCGCGGATGCGGATATCACCGGGTACGAGCTCTTCGGCACCCACGACACCAAGCAGATGTCCGGATTGGAGGCCATTACCGCCGTGCGCAACGAGCTCTGTTTCCCCTTCGTGGAGCCCGGCGGCGGTTTTTGGCATGGGATCGCGATTGTAAACGTGACCAACCCATCCGCGAATATGACCTTTACGCTTTATGACGACGTCGGCGGAGCGATTGCCACCGCGGGTCCTATCGTGGTTTCCGGCAAACAGAAGCGAATATTCCTGTTAACCGATCTGTTCGGAACCCTACCCTTGAACGCCTCATGGGTCGGCGTGGTTTCCGATCGGAAAGTGGTCGGCTTCGAATTATTCGGGAACTCCGAGTTCGAGCATATGTCCGGGGTGATCGCCCAATAATTCCGCTACTCCTCTCGTCCATGGGTGGGCCCCTCGCTCCACCCGATTCGGCGATTTGCTCGGATGTAGGATATTCCATGACCAAACGCGTGGCCGACCTGCCCGAGGACATTCTGGTCCAGACCTATCTCGCCCCGCTCTCGGGCCACTTGGGTGATGATTGCGCCTCCCTTTGTCCGGACTCCTCCGAGGAATTCCTGGTGAGCGCGGACGCACTTTTGGAGGGCGTTCACTTTCTGCGCTCGGCGCCGGCTTCATGGGTGGCCTACAAGGCGGTTCTGGCCAATGTATCCGATATTGTGGCGGATGGCGGAACCTGCCGTTGGCTAACGCTCTGTCTGAGCCTGCCGCGGGATTTGGAGTTGGCGTGGTTGGCTTCCTTTTGCGAGGGTTTGGGGCAAGCGCTGAAAGAGACGGGCGTCGAGCTGGTTGGCGGCGATACGACCGCGTCGCTTTCCCAAATCGGGATGAGCCTTACCGCCATGGGTACGGCGCCGCGAGGCCAGCGGGTCACCCGCCAGGGAGCGGAACCCGGAGACATCATCGCGGTGACCGGCAACCTGGGTGAGGCGCTTCCTGGGCTTCGGCTGGAGTTGGGACAACTTGCCTTGGAGAAGGAAGCGGATCGGCATTGGCGGCGCCGTCACTTTCATCCGCCGTTTCGGGGCGCTTTCGGACGGCGGCTCGCTGAGCTGGGATTGGCGAAAGCGATGATGGACCTTTCCGATGGCCTCGCCGCGGATTTACCCAGGCTTTGCCGCGCCTCAGGCCTTGGCGCGGAGGTCGAGATCAATCGGTTGCCGCTATCCCGCGGGGCCAGGGCTTTGGGTCTTGCGGCGGAGGACGCCTGCCTCGGCGGCGAGGATTTCGAATTGCTGTTCGCGGTAGCTCCGGGCCAATGGCAGTCCGTACAGGCTCTTTCCGACGCGCATGATCTTCGGGTTAGCGGCTTGGGCGTTTTCGTTCCCGGGGAGGAAGTGCGCTACAAAAAGAGCGGTGAACCCGTTTCCTTGGAGAAAAAGTCCTGGCGCCATTTTGGGTGATACGGATCTTTCGCCCCACGGTCTACAGCAGGCTTTCCTCGATTCCCAGCGCGTACTCCAATACATGCTCCTCCAGCAGAAAGGGCTTTATCGCGGATAGGCCCAGCC
>JBGTRP010000995.1:0-2649 GCA_041940685.1 Acanthopleuribacteraceae bacterium | reverse complement strand
GTCAAAAAAGCCTCCCCGCGGCATTAAATCTAATTGGGTCCGAACTACCATTTTACACCCGGGAGCGCCGAGTTGCACTTGGCAATTCAAGGATATGTAGCGGCTTTCCGAAATCTTTAAAGCCAAGCAGAAAGCCTCCGTCTTTGGTTTCCAATTTCGTAAATCCTGAGAATCAGGAGCCGAGTTCAACGCGGCGATCCTGATGTGCGGGGCTTGGCGCTCCCGCCTCATCCCGCTACAATACGGCTCCAGTGAACCCCGCTCGATAGGAGAGAAACCGCCATGAATGCCGCGCTCGTGCTCGTCATAGGCCTGGCCCTGTACTATTTGGGCTACCGTTTTTATTCTCGTTACCTGGCTCGACATGTGTTCGCACTGGATCCCTCCAAGTCTACCCCCGCACATGAGCTGGAAGACGGAGTGGACTATGTGCCCACCCACAGGCATGTGCTGTTCGGCCACCACTTCTCATCCATTGCCGGGGCCGCGCCCATCGTGGGGCCCGCGATCGCGGTCATTTGGGGTTGGGTGCCAGCCCTGATTTGGGTGGTCTTCGGCACCGTGCTGCTGGGGGCGGTCCACGATTTCTCCGCGCTGGTGCTCTCCATGCGCAACCGGGGCCGCAGCATCGGCGGCCTTTGCGAGGTGTATATCGGCCCTCGTTCGCGCAATCTTTTCCTGCTGATCATTTTCTTTCTAATCTGGATGGTGCTGGCCGTATTTGCGCTGGTCATCGCCAACTTGTTCATCTCCTATCCTGGCAGCGTGTTGCCGATCAACTTCGAAATCGGAATCGCGCTGCTGATCGGCTTTTGGATCCGCAAGAAGCAAGGATCGCTGTTGGCGCCCTCGCTGATCGCGCTGGCTTTGTTGTACCTGATGGTCTGGATCGGCAGCATCTATCCGTTCAGCGTGGCGGCCTTGGTCGGCGAACAGAACCAGCTTCTCTTTTGGGTGGGGTTTCTGCTGGTGTATTCCTTCGTGGCCTCGGTGCTGCCGGTATGGTCGCTTCTTCAGCCCAGGGACTACATCAACTCCCATCAATTGCTGGTGGGCCTGAGCCTGTTGATCGTGGGCGTGCTGGTGTTGCGTCCCGAGATCGTGGCGCCGGCGGTGCATTTCAGCGCCGAGGGCGCGCCGCCCTGGTTCCCGATGCTGTTTGTCACCATTGCCTGCGGCGCCATTTCGGGTTTTCACGGCTTGGTCTCCTCGGGCACGACCAGCAAGCAGGTCGCCTCGGAGCCGGATGCCCGCGTAATCGGCTACGGCGGCATGATCGGCGAGGGTACGTTGGCGCTGTTGGCCACCCTGGCCGTGGCCGCGGGCTTTAAATCGGCTGAGGCCTGGCATCACCATTACGGCTCCTGGGGCGAGGCAAATGGATTGTCGCAAAAATTGGGCGCTTTCGTGGGCGGGAGCGCGCGTTTCCTGGAGCCGCTGGGAATTCCCGAGGGCATCGCGCAGACGCTGATGGCCGTCATCGTGATCAGCTTTGCGGCCACCAGCCTGGATACCGCCACCCGCATTCAACGCTATATCTTGGGCGAGGTAGGCAAGTCTTATGGCATTAAAAGTTTGGAAAACCGCTATTTTGCCTCTGCCCTGGCGGTCCTCTCGGCGCTTTTGCTGATTCTTTCCAAGGACGGCCTTCAGGGCGGGCTCTCCATTTGGCCTTTGTTCGGCACCACCAACCAACTGCTGGCCTCGCTCACCCTGCTGATCGTCACCATCGCCATCATGAGGCGGAAAAAGAACTTCCTGCCCGCGCTGATCCCCTGCCTGATCGTCACCGCGGTCACCCTGCTGGCCATGGTTACCAATCTCATGGCCCATATTCAGAGCCAGAACTGGCTGTTGGCGCTGCTGGGAGTGGTGATCATGGCGCTCCAGCTCTGGGTCATCCTGGAAGGCGTTCTCGCCATCCGCCGCCTGCGTAATTCCCAGGCGGGCGAACCCTAAATCTCGCCTCCATTCAAGCGCGAAAGAGGTATGACCAGCGCCAGCCAGGCCCCGCTTCCGCGGAGGTCCCCATTCAATTTCGCAAACCCGCTGGATGGTCGGCGCCCAAATGGGGTACACTAATCTTTTTGCTTATTCCAGAGGCAAAGATATGGAGAAAATTTCCCAAAAATTCGACATGGTCCGCCGTGATTTGCTGATCAATTCCCGCGGAGATTTAAATACCTTTGTTCAAAATGCCCCCGAAAAGCTAGAATAGCCGAGTGCTACAGACCCCTGTCTCTAACGCGGAGAAGGCATGGAAAAAACGCCAATCGAAATACCCAGCTTGAGCAGCGAGGATTTTCACAAGCTTCTGCCGCCGAGCTTAGCTTATCCCGGCCTCTCCGATCTGTTCGGGCACTATTCGCGGACCTACCTAAAGCAAATCATTTCAAAGATGAACAGCTATACCTGGTTCCGTTTCGTGGAAGCGGAATCCAAAAGCCTCATCTTTAAAAAAATCGCCACCCGCATGCTCTACAAAATGCTGAACCGCCAAATTCTCCCCCATATTTGCGCGGGCAACGAGAATGGCTATGTCTACGGCAAGCATGTGGTCGGGCTCAGCTCACGAGGCATCAACTACAAGGCCGTCAACGAGGATGGCATCGGCATTTTCGAGAAAAACGATTATTTGGGACTGGTCGT
>JBGTRP010000994.1:0-2652 GCA_041940685.1 Acanthopleuribacteraceae bacterium | reverse complement strand
CGAGATGGAAAAAGAAGCCGCCGCGCTCATCGCGCAGGCTTCCGGCGGCTCCATGCGCGATGCCCTCTCCATTTTTGACCAGGTCGTTTCGGCCACGGGCGAGGCGGTCACCGGGTTGGATGTGAAATCGATTCTGGGCGTGGTCGAGGACGCCAATCTGCTCGAGTTGCTCGGCGGGTTGAGCAAGGGCTCGGTGGAACAGGTCTTCTCCTGCATCGGAGAGTTGGTCCACTACGGTCATGATCTCAAGCAGGTTTATGACACCTTTGCTGGCTTTATTCGGGATTCGATTGTTTTAAAGTCGGTTGCCAACCCTTCCGATCTCATCATCCGCCGGTATGGCCACGGCGAAAGCCATCAGAACGCGCTCGAGGGTTTCGAGGTTTCGGATTTGGTCCGGATTCTGGATGTGCTGGTCGGTCATGAAACGGTTTTCAGGCAAGCCTCGGAACCGCGCTACGCCTTTGAGCTGGTTTTTCTCAAACTCCTGGAGCAGAAGAAGCTGGTTCCTCTGGAGAAGCTTTTGGCCGCTTTGGAGTCCTTCTCCCCGGACGCGTCGGTGGAGGAAAAAAAAAACCATTAGCCCTTGAAGCGGCCCCTCCCGTTCAAGCTCAACCCTCCAGGAGCAATGAAGGCGACGATGAGGCCCCAACCACGCGATCGCCAGCGGGTTCCGGAGATTTTTTCGTTCATGCGAAACAAAAGGGGCGGCCCGCGTTGGCGGCCTTGATCGGCAACGCCTTTCATCTCAAGCAAGAGGAAGGGTCGGTCGCCTTTTATTTCGACAAGACGCGGGCCAACCTAATCCCCATGCTGAAAAGCGGCTCCAATTTCCAAGCCTTGGAAGCCCTGGTGACGGAATTTTTTGGCCAAGCCCATCAAATTCACTTCTCTATCGGTAACGATCCCAAGCTGGCGGAGCAAAGGGAACGAGAGACCCAGGCCATGCGGGATGTGCAGGATGATCCCAAGATTCGTTTTATTTTGGACCAATTTAAAGGTACCATCGTTCATTGCCAGATCTTGGAACGGGAGGAGGACTGAGCCATGTTTGATTTTGAATCCGTTCTGAACCAAGCCAAGGACATCCAGGAAAAACTGAAGGTCGAGCTCGGCCAAATGGCGATTAGCGCCTCCAGCGGAGGCGATATGGTGCGAGTGGTGGTCAACGGCAACAAGGACCTGACCAAAATCGATTTCGAGCCCGAGGCGCTCAAGGACCCCGAGCTGTTGGCCGATATGGTGCTCGCGGCGCTCAACGGGGCCTATGCCGAGGTCGACCGCCGTTTGAAAGACAAGATGCCGCCGGCCATGAATAATGTCGACCTCAGCGGCATCATGGAACTGTTTAAAAAATGAAGGATTCCGCGCTGGATAGGGTGGCTCAACTATTGGCAGAAATGCCGGGGATAGGAAGGAAAACTGCCCAAAGGCTGGCGTATTTCATTTTGAGCCGGGAGGAGCGCTACGCCTTTGATCTGGCCCTCGCCCTTCGCGATCTGAAAGAAACCCTGCGCTGGTGCGCAAATTGTTACAACATCAGTGAACAGGAGCTCTGCAGCATTTGCCGCCAGCCCGATAGGGACCAAACCCGTCTTTGCGTGGTCGAGGATGCGGCCAATTTAGCCAACATCGAACGTTCCGGTGGGTTTCGCGGCTATTATCACGTGCTGCAAGGCGTTTTGTCGCCCATGAACGGCATCGGACCGGGTGAGCTTCGCGTGAAGGAGTTGTTCGAGCGCCTGCGGGTCGAGCCGGTCAGCGAGGTGATTCTGGCGACCAATCCCACGGTGGAAGGCGAGGCCACGGCCATGTACCTTGTGGACGCTCTGGAGGAGACCGCGTTGAAAATTTCCCGAATCGGCGTGGGCGTACCCATCGGCGGGAGCCTGGATTATTGTGATGAGATCACGATGGTTAAGGCGATCGAGAACCGGAGGTTTTTGAGGTAGGCGATCCATCCCCGCGTGGACAAGCCGCCTGGCGCTCCCGGATCGAGCCCTGGCCCCGAGCACGGCCCGGCGCCAAAATGAGGGGTATCTTGGTTCGGGGCTTTGTTCTATGATGGCGGCTGAAAGGCCAGACCCGATAGGATGTGAGTCGCTCCGGTCCGAAACGGGAGCCGGGACGCGTTTGGTTTTGAAATTTGTCAAAAGGGAATTCCATGGTATCGATCGATTTGGATAGGTTAGTTTTTTTTGATTTGGAGACCACGGGCCTTGAGGCCGATTGCAAGATTGTTCAAATTGCCATTATCCGTGGAGAACGGATCTTCCAATCTCTGGTTAACCCCGGCATGCCCATTCCTCCCGAGTCCACCGAAATCCACCGCATCAAGGATGAAGATGTTGCGGAGGCGCCCCGTTTCTCCGAAATCGCCGACGATGTCCTGGATTTTATGAAGGATGGTATGTATTCGGGTTTTAACATTCGCCGTTTCGACCTGCCCGTGTTGAGAAGGGAGCTCCAGCAGATCGGAAAAACCTTGCCCTCACTCCCCATTCTCGACCTTTTCGAGCTCAACCAAAAAATGAATCCCCGTACCCTGGCCTGGTTCTACCAGCACTATGTCGGCAAAGAAATGGATTCCAAGGAAGCCCATGATGCGGTTTACGACTGTATCTGTACCCGCAACGCCTTTCTTGGGATGTT
>JBGTRP010000993.1:0-2665 GCA_041940685.1 Acanthopleuribacteraceae bacterium | reverse complement strand
TTTGAGCGCCTGTTTTCGACGGTTTGAAAGTTGTTTATCCTCAGCCTTGCGTCGGGCTTCGGAGAGCTTGGCCTTGAGTTGAGAGATGCGGATGTTTTGGTTCTCGCACGCGTGTTGGAGGAGGGCCTGGTAATCGCCAACTAAGAGCTTGATCATGGCGGGTTTGAAAAGGCCGGTTTTGTATTCCAAAAACCCGCCGATCTCTTCACTGGCCTCCCATATGTTGAGTTGAAGGTCCACCAGGCTGGTTTCCGCGCTTTCGCAAAGGGCCGTCAAATGGAGGCCGCCCAACTCCAACACCGCTCCGTGTTGTTCTTTGTGCAGGGTAAATTTGACGTTGAAAAAGGGGTTGGCAGACCCGTGCCGGTGTCGAGCGAGCCTGTCTACCAGGGTGTCGAATGGGATATCCTGATGGGCAAAGGCGTCGGAAACGGTTTCCCGAACGCGGGAGAGCCAGTCCGCAAAGGATGGGTCGCCCCCGAGATCGGTTCTCAGAACCAATTGGTTGACGAAGAAACCCACCAACCTCTCCAAGTCCAGATGTTCCCGATTGGCCACGTTGGTACCCACTACCAGGTCGGTTTCACCGGTGAAGCCATGCAACAGAGTTTTGAAGCCGGCCAACAAGAGCATAAAGCTGGTTACCCCGCGTCGCTGAGCCAATGCCTTGAGTTGCTCGCTCAAGTCCTTTGGGAATGCAAATTGGTAATGGGCGAGTTGGTGATCGCGGCGGTCGGTGAGCGGCGGGTCGAAAGGGAGTTTTTGCGGGCCGTTCCAGCCCTCCAGTTTGTGGCGCCAATAGGACAGACCTTGCTCCAAGATTTCGTCCCGTAACCAGCTCCTTTGCCAAATGGCGAAGTCGGCGTACTGAATGGGAAGGGGCGCCATTGGGTGGTGACTTTCGTCCAGGAAACTCTGATAGAAGTGGGTGAGCTCCTCGATTATTATGCCAAAGGACCAGCCATCGGAAACGATGTGATGCATGCAGAAATGAAGGGCGAATTCCCGTGGAGCGAGGCACATCAAATGCACGCGCAGCAAGGGTCCCCGTTCCAGGTCGAATTCCTTTCTCATGTTGTGGTCCAGCCACCGTTCCAGTTCGGCTTGCCTTTTCGGGGAGGAGAGCCCACGCAGGTCGCTCAAATCCAGGACCCAAGAGGAGAATGGGTGAATCTTTTGGATAGGCTGATCGCCTTCGAGAGCGATGGTGGTTCGCAGAACCTCATGGCGCCTAATAATTTCCGCCAGGGTCCTTTCCATGGCTTCGACGCAAAGGGGGCCAGTAATTTTGAGGGGATAGGGCAAAATATAGTGCGCCCTCTCGGAGGGGATTTTGTCCGCCAGCCACATGCGCTGCTGGGCATAGGAGAGCGGAATCGCGGTTCCACGTTCGGCAGGGGTTAAGGGCGGTAGGCGGAACCCCTCGGTCAGGGGGTCCATTTTTTCGATTTGAGCGGCGATTGAGGCGATGTCCGGGGTAGTGAAGATGATGCTCAAGGGGAAATTGACCTGGAATGCTTCCTCGATGCGGGATACCAGCAAGCGGGCAAGGAGCGAGTGCCCGCCAAGTTCGAAGAAGCTATCGAATACACCCACGCTCTCGACCTCCAGCACATCGGCCCAAATGCCGGCCAACACGGCCTCGGTTCGATTGCGCGGCGCCACGTATTCCAATCCTTGGGTGGCATTGTAGGCATCCGGCGCGGGCAGGGCGTTGCGATCTACCTTGCCCGTGGGACCCAAGGGTAAGGATTCCAGGAACACGAAAACTTCAGGCACCATGTAGTCAGGCAGCTTGGACTTCAAGACCCGCCGCAATTCGGAAACCCTTAGGGCAGAGCTCTTCGCTTCCGACGGTATATCCTCGTCTTCTCCGGCGGGTTCTTTCATATTGGCTACCACCTGAAGGTAGGCGGTGAGCCGTTTTTTGCCGCCTTCAACCGCTCGAAGGACGACCGCCGCCTTTTCCAGGGGCGGCAGGGATTCGAGCACTGCTTCGATCTCACCGAGCTCCACGCGGAACCCGCGAATTTTCACCTGATGATCCACCCTGCCCAAAAACATCACTTCACCCGTCGGTGACCAACGGGCCAGGTCGCCACTGCGGTAGAGCCTGGCACCCGGTTCAAAGGGGTTGGGCAGGTAGCGGGAGGCGGTCAGACGTGGTTGGTGGAGATAACCTCGGGCCAGGCCAGTACCCGCGATCATTAATTCCCCTGGGACGCCGCGCGGGGTGGGGTTGAGGTAGGGGTCCAAGATAAAGATGCGGCAATTGTCCATGGGCTTGCCGACCGGTAGTAGGGCTTGTTCCCGCTGATTCCGCGCCACCGGCAATTTGTGGGCCAACGCCGTGTCCGTGGCCTCGGTAGGTCCATAAATGTTGACATAGGTCGCCTTGGCAGATGAGGACAGCAGCCAGGGGCGAAGCTTGTCGAATTGGGTGGGTTCGCCGCCGAGAGCGACGTAGCGCAAGCTGGCCAGACCCGCGTATTCACTCGCGGCCGCGCAATCCAATACCGGGTAGATCATGCTCGCCACGCAGTTGACCAGATGAACCTTCGCGGTTTCGATGGTCCGCAGCATGGCCTCGGGATCGAAGGGTCCGTCTTGCAAAAGAACGGTTTGTCCGCCGCACATCAGGGGAGAGAGGGTGTTTTTGACGGAG
>JBGTRP010000992.1:0-2666 GCA_041940685.1 Acanthopleuribacteraceae bacterium | reverse complement strand
AACCGGAAACTACAAGCCTTAATGGGCTGGGCGCCCCCGGCTGGGGCGTGGCTCCGCTAGGAAGAAGCAGCCGCCGCTGCCTCGGAAAGCGGAGTTATTCACCGACCGGGCCGCGCCATGGTCTCGATTCTGTTAAGATAAACCTCTCGGAACCATACTTTTGAATAATTTTCTAGAGAGGTCGCTTCATGGACAGGGCCGAGGAAATCACGTTGCTGCTGGAGCGCGGGAACCAGGGCGATGCCGGGGCTCGTGAACGGGTGCTGGAGTTGCTCTACGACGAGCTTCATCGCATGGCCAATCGCCATGCCTGGAAGGGGGGCGAAACGCTGCGCCCGACGGCCCTGATCAACGAGGCGTTCATCAAGCTCTTCAAAAACAACAAGCGCTTTGAAAACCGGGAAAACCTCTTTGCCTGCGCGGCGCTCGCCATGCGCCAATTGATCCTCAACAACGCGGAGAAGGCGCGGGCGCAAAAGCGAGGCGGCGGACAGGCGCAACTCACCCTTCAGGAATGGGACGGCCCCACGGATCTGAATACCAATGTTGTGGCGCTCAACGAGGCGCTCGAAAAGTTGGAGCGGGTTCACCCCCGCCACGCCCAGATTCTGGGCCTATGCTACTTCGCCGGCTTCAAGACCCGGGAAATCGCGAGCTTTCTGGAATTGTCCGAATCCACCGTCACCAAGGACCTGCGTTTCGCCAAGGTTTGGGTCCGCAAAAAAATGCAAGACGCGGGAGAGTCACGCCCTTCGAAGCTTGATGGAAACCGGGAAACCGTTACGGGCGCGTGATTGGTTTCGAGAAAAATTAGCCCTGGGAAGGTTCAGCCATTTTTGTCGCTTTCCCTGCCGCGGGGCTCGAGCCTGTACATGGAAGGAGCCGCATTGGATCTGGAGCGCGAACGGAAAATAGCGGATCTCTGCGACCAAGCCATGGATATGCCGCTCGGCGAGGTCACCCAATGGCTGCAAAGCCAGTGCGGCAATGATCCCAGCCTGATCGAGGAGGTGCGGGAGTACCTGGGTCTCATGCGCGAGGGCGATTCGGGCAAACTTTGGGACCTCGCGGAAAACAGGCAAGAGCCCCGCCGCGAATGGTCCGAGGAGAGCATGCGCGGTAAGGAAATCGGCTCCTATCGCATCGAGAGCAAACTGGGGGAAGGCGGCATGGGCGCGGTATTCCTGGCCCGTCAAACCGAGCCGGTGAGCCGCCGGGTTGCGCTGAAACTGGTGAAAAAGTCACGCCTTTCCTCGCGGGGGAAAAAGACCCTTACCACCGAAATCCAGGCCATGGCTTTGCTCTCCCATCCCAACATCGCCCAGATCTACGAGGCCGGCATTACCGAGGAAGGCTACCTCTTTTTTGCCATGGAGCATGTGGCCGGAGAGCCGCTCACCCATTATTGCGACCAGCGCGAGCTCCCGCTGGAAGAGCGCCTCTGGCTGATGGTCCACGTGTGCCGGGGCGTTCAGCACGCCCACGAGCAGGGCATCCTGCACCGCGATCTCAAACCCTCCAATATTTTGGTCGCCGAGGTCGACGGCAGACCGATTCCCAAGATTATCGATTTCGGCACGGCCAAGCCTCGCGACCGGCCGGAGTTTGACGAGCTTTCCGTGCTGGACAAGGCCGGCACTCCGATCTACATGAGCCCGGAGGCGATTCAGCTCGAGCCCGGACGCTCCGAGATCGATATCCGCACCGATGTGTACGCGCTGGGCGTGATTCTTTTTCAACTGATCACGGGTGAAAAACCTTTCCTCACCGAGGATATGCGCATGACCCAATTGATGTTGAAGGTTATCACCGAGGATTTGCCGCGGCCCAGCGAAAGATTCGCCGGCCTGGAGTTAAAGCGGAGAGAACAAATTGCCGCCTTACGGCAATGCTCCTGGCAGAACCTCCTGCGCCGAATGCGCTCCGATCTCGATTGGATCGCGGTCAAGGCGACCTCCCGCGAACGGGAGCGGCGCTATGCTTCCGCCGCTGAATTCGCCTCCGACCTCGAATCCTTTCTCAGGAATCGGGCGGTGGCGGCCACGCCGATGCGGCGGCGCTACAGGACCCTCAAATTTCTAAGGCGGCATTACTTCGCCATTGGAGCGGGCGCCTTGGCGCTGTTCCTTTTGGTCGCGGGCCTCACCGCGCGCACCCTGGAAGCCCGGAAAGCCAAGCTGGCCAGGGCCGAGGCGGAGGCGGTCTCTCAATTTCTGATCGGCCTGTTTCAGGCCGCGGAGGCGCCCGAGGCGCGCACGGGCGAACTCACCGTTCGGCAGGTCGTCGACCGTGGTCTTCGTGGTGTGCAAACAGACTTTAAAGACCGGCCCCTTTTACGAGCCCGCCTGCTCTACAGCCTGGCCACGATCTATTTCAATCTCTCCGATTACGATCGCGCATGGGAGCTTTTCAAACAAAGCCTCGCCATTCGGGAAGCCCAACTTCCACCCGATCATCCCGATATCGCCCATTCCCTCGCCAGGATCGCGGATCTGCATCAGCGCTTCGACCGTTTTCAGGAGGCGCTTGGTTGCCTCACCCGGGCGCGCGCCATTTTCAAGGCCAACGACAGCGACACCGACCGACGACCGCTGAAGACGGCCGTCGTCGGCTACAGCGACAAGACGACCATCTACACCCCTAAGCCCCTTGATGAGGTCAGCACG
>JBGTRP010000991.1:0-2682 GCA_041940685.1 Acanthopleuribacteraceae bacterium | reverse complement strand
TGACCCTGGAGCTCGGGATGGGTTTGGCCTCGTGCGATGCCGTTGATCAGCGCGCGGGCCTCCGGCGCGCGGTGTTGACCCAACACGAAGAGCGCTTTCTCTTTCAGCTCCGAGGAATGGTTGCCTTCCAAAAAATTTTTCAAGACGGGTATGGCGTGCTCGGGTTCGGCGTTCATCAAGCCGGAAAGCGCGATCATTTTCAGGGAATCCCGCGCATCCGGGTCCGGAGAGATGTGTTGACCCGCGGCCTGCCGGATTTCAGCTTCCAGGGCCCGCGCATCCTCGATCCAACTGCTTTGGGGATAGGAGCTACGTAGGTCGGCAAGTGACGCCAAGGCCTCACTCCCGCGGCTGAGCCGGTGCAGCGCGTGGGCTTTCCAGTACAGCGCGGCATCCGCGGGTTCTTCGCGGCTCTCCACCACCTTGTCAAACCACGCGACCGCTTCATCCCAGCTTTGGCGGGAAAGCGCCTGTTTCCCTTTTTTGTAATTGGCGCTCTCCGCGTTGGCTTTCCAGTACGAGGCGTAGGCTAGGACCGGGCGCGCCAGGCCGCGGGAGCGCCTTTTGGGTTGAATTGCGCCATGGTCTTGGGGCTTGGAGTAGTACGGGCTCTTTGTTTCCGGTGTTTCCAGCGGTTCGGCAAGCTCGGACCAGGCCGCGCCCGGCAAAAGAGGGAATAGCAAAAGGGACAGGCAGGTTTTGGCAGTGGTTTTCATGACGGGACTCCTCGATTAAATAGAAACGGCGGTAGCTTTGCTTGGAGGCGCGGCGTTCCTTTGCAGCCGGGTGCTGATGATGCGAATCTTGAAAATCAATTCCCGGCACTGTTGCAGCAAATCTTCATCCTCTCGGGCATCGGCATGATGCAGCGATTCAAGCAGGACAATTTCCAGGCTGTCGAGCAGCCCGCCGATTTCATGATCGCCCTGTTGTCGCACGGCCTGGCGCAGAAGGCGGTTGCTGTTGCTGAGCTGACGAGCCCAGTCTTTCTGAAAGTTCACATCCGGTTCGCCACCCCGGCCCGCGTTGGCGTACTCGGTGAGGAATATTTCGCCGCGCTCTAAATGCTCCTCCAATGAGGCGAAAAGCAGGCGATGTTGGACAGATTCGACGGCGGGGCGATCCCTGGGCGGCTCGCCTTTCCAGAGGACACCGGCCAAAAAGGCCAGCGCAAGAAGCGTGCATGCCCCCAACAATTGCGGCCAGGGCGAAAAACCCAGAATCCAGCGCCTCAAGCTTCGCTTGCCGGTTGGCGGCATGCCGTCCTGAAGCTTCTTCCAGAGCTTTACCTCATAATCCTGACAGGGATCGGGGGCTTTCCAGGACTCCAGCATGGCCAGGGATGCGCACAAGGCCTCGTACTCGGCGCGGCAGGCGTCACAGGTCCCCAGATGCGCCGCGATGGGTTTGGGCTCGGTCGCTTCGCCATAGTAGTAGAGCATCAATTGTTCTTCGTCGATGTGCTTCATGGTGCGCTCCTGACATGAGGCTCCAAGGCCGTTCTCAATTTGCGGACCGCGCGAAAGACCGCGTGTTTGGCCGCGCCGGGCTGGATATTCATGGTTTCCGCGATTTCCGCGATGGACAGGTTTTGGTAGTGGCGCATGGTGAAGGCAACGCGTTCCGCGGGGCTCAGAAGCGCCATTTGATTTTCGATGACACGGACGGCTTGTTGTTGAACCACGCGCTGCTCCTGTCCGGGACCGGGGTCCGAGGGCTCCTGGAAAAGATCCTCGATATTCTCGCCGGCTCGCGTTTCGTGGCGGCGTCGCGAGCGCAGCAGATCGATGGCGCAATTGGCGGCAATTCGGTGTAGCCAGGTGGCGAGAGAGGAGCGTGAATGGAAGCGGTGGATTTTGCGATAGGCGCGCAGAAAAGTTTCCTGGACCACCTCTTCCGCGTCGGCCTCGTTGCCGACCATGCGGTAGGCGACCAGGTAGACCCTTCTGCCATGTCTTTCCACCAATTGGCGGAAATCATCCCGCTCTTCATCTCTTGCGCTGGTCATCAATGCTCTTTCCGCCCGCTCCATGTCCCGTTAGACGGCTAGCATCGCACGCGGTTAGCTCCAGATGAAATTTTTTTGCGGGATCATGGGTAAATGGGGGAATCGCCGCTGAACCAACTGGCGCCCGGCATAGTTGAAGTTGGAAAACCCGTCATCCCTGAGCCGATTGAAACCAATTTTCGGAACACCCATGAAACCCTTGAGAGGCAAGGGCTCTCAACTTTGGGTCCCGGTGCGCCGGCGGCGCGTTTTCGTGAAGTCGTAGGGTGCGGAAGCGTCTTGTTTCCCCTTTCCCCGCTTTTTCTTGACAGCTCCAATCCCGCCCGTTAAGGTAGCCTTCAATTGGCTTCACAAAAGAAATATGCATCGGGAATTCCTCGGGGTCCGCGGGCGAGCTGGTTTTCTCGCTCCCCAAGTCCGCCCGAAACTACCATGGGGACGATGTGCTAGGCGTCTCCATGATTGGCAATCCGGGCTCCAGGCTTTCTTTTTGGGGCGAGATGACGGATGAGAGCTCGGAGGTTGAAATGGGAAGCCGTGTCGGGTTGACGAGTTACTGGTTTTGCGCCGCATGCGCGACGATTTGGGGCGGGGGCGTCGGGCCGGTGGCGCCCCTGTCACTGATCGCGCATGGGGGTTTTCTGGCGTTCCAGGGCGGCGAGTCGGTGGTGGGT
>JBGTRP010000990.1:0-2683 GCA_041940685.1 Acanthopleuribacteraceae bacterium | reverse complement strand
ACCGTATCGGGCGGGGTTACGCCGCTGAACCCCTGCGCCTCGTAGTTCAGCAGGGGTGTGGCAAACTGAGGATCGGTCCCTCGCGGGGCTTCTTCTTGAAGAAAAAGCAAGGGGTCGCGATCAAATTCGTTTTCTACCGGAACCACGCCCGGATCTCCCGACCTTTGTGGGACTTCGACCACCGGGTCGCCCGGCCGCCAGGGCGGCGCCAGCGGTAAATCGCGCAAATCCACCTGGATCACCGCCGGCTGGGAGACCAGAACATGATCCGGGCCAACCTGTGTTTGGCTTTGCGCCCATGAGCTCAGGAAAGGAATGAGGAGGAAAGCCGGCAACCAGGAAATTCCCCGATGCCGGGCACATTGAGAAGGGGAGCAAGCCCCGCGATGCCACATATGATTCACCTACGCTTTAATGATGTTCCTTCCCCTTTAGGGAAAGGGGCCTGGCTTCCGATCTGTCGCCTCATCGCTTTCATTTTCTGTCTGGAATCCTGACCGGAAGTATCCATTCTAAATGCCGCGATGCGCGGGAGCCAGTCGAAAAATAAAAAAACCACATGGACGCGCGCCAAGATTGCAGGATGGTGATTCCCTGAGGCTGTGCCCGCGCAGAAACGCATTTTTCTGAACCACCAAGAACAAGGAGTTACACGAAGAAAAACACATAAGTATTTTAATTACATAGATTTACCATAAATTCTTTTGTCTTGTCTTCGTGCTCTCTGTGGTGATTTTTCCTATTTCTGGATGGACCCGAGGCTTCGCTTTTGCTGGACGGGCTTCACCGACCCACGGGCGCTTACTCAAGAGATTCGGCGGTCCACTTCCAGGTTTTTCCCTCAATTTTGATGAAATCCTCGAACGAGGCCGGCCCGCTTTCGAAGTACTCCCGCCAAAGGGAGATCCGACGCTCCGAAAGCGCGATCCGCACGACCCCGTGGACAGCGGTCTCCGAACCGGACCTGCCGAAAGAGAACTCCGCAAAGCCGTCCTGGGAGTCCGGGTCAAACGCGAAATGGTGGAATTTCATGACGGTTCCCGGCTTGAGGCCATCGAACAAAAGCCGCAGTTCGGAAGTCCCCCGGTATAACTGTTGGTCAGGGGGCTGCATATAGAGCGCATCATCGGTGAAACAGGCAAGAGCGGCATCCGTATCTTGGCGCGACCAGGCGCCGGCGAGGGATTCGAGCAGGCCTTGAAACTCCGTCCGCGCGAGCTTCTCAGCGGATGGGGACCCGGCGCGTGGGGCCATCGCGATTGAAAAGATGAAGAGAATGACTACTGTCTTGGCTGACAAGGTTCTCACGGGCGGACTCCTTTCCATGTGTCTGGCTCCACATTGCCGCCGAGGGCGATGCGGTCCTATAAGCGGAGGGCTAGGGATATGCCTTTCTACCGCGGAAGGCCCGTTTAGATCAAGGAAAGCTGGTCCGAAGGGGCTCTCTACTATTTTGGAAGCTTGGAATTCCCGGGAGGACAGAGCCGATTGGATCAGCGAGACTCGTCTTTCAAACTTTGGCGGTGGAAGTGTGGCTCAAACCAGCTTGGAGCGGCCGAAGTTGCGCAGGGTAAATACCGGGCAAGAGGCGTAGTGAATCACCATTTGGGTCACGCTACCCAAGGGGCTCATGCGCCGGTTGGGGCGGCTGTGCGCGGCGATCACCATGAGGTCGATTTTTTTGGATTTGACGAACTTGTCGATGGCCATAGGAATGCGCCCCTGACGAACATGGGCATGTGCATCGGGAATTTTGAGACCCTTGGACAAGGCCCTCAGGCCTTCCAGGGTTTTGTCTCTCAGGTCCGGGACCGCCTCGAAGAGGGAGCGCCGCCCGGTTACATAACGGATCGAGGTGTCGTGATCCTCTAAAACGTTCAGTAAATGAACCTCCGAGCCAAAGCGTTGCGCCAACTCGTGGGCGTAGACCAATGCTGTTTTGGAATAACCCGAAAAGTCGATGGGCACGAGGATGCGGTGATAGGGAGGGTTGTCTCCACAATCGTGTTTGGCCCGTACGGTCATGACGTCACAAGGCGCCAACCTGGCGATCTCCTCGGCCACGCTTCCCAAAAAAAAACGCTGAATGCCCCGTCGTCCGTGAGTCGCCAATAGCGTCAGGTCGATGTCGTGGTCGCGCGCGTAATCGTTGATTACGGGGCCGGGGGCAATGCCGCGCTTAATCGCGGTTTTGATCACGATCCTATCCAGGGACTTGCCCGCGCAATCCGCAATTTTGCGCTTCAACTCGGCCATGTCCTGCATCATCTTATCCCGCTTGGAAGCTTTAACTTCCTTACGGGGTGCGGTGAGTATGTGGAGCTCCGAATCAAAGTTATTCACGAAACGGGCGATATGGGGAATCGCGGCCTCTGAGTTCTCGGAAAAATCGGTGGGGAACAAGATCTTATTCAGCCTGAGCATGTGAGAGCCCCTTCAAATTCCACCCTACGGCCCTCATTATACAGACTCTCGTGAATTTCGCCTCCATTTGATGCCGGACAAGACTATTTTCTTCCTTGGGAAGAATTTGGGACCGGTAATATCCAGGCCCGTTCCGCCGGAGCGAGGCGCTTCGCCCTTATGCTTAGGCGCAAAGAGGTCGGGCAGACCCCGCCCCGCGGAACGACTGGTGAATCACACTACCGGATGAAACCGGATGTCCCATGGGTCCTGTGATGGC
>JBGTRP010000989.1:0-2691 GCA_041940685.1 Acanthopleuribacteraceae bacterium | reverse complement strand
TGTGCGAGTAGTACGCTGCGTGTGCTCCTCGTATGCTCCTGCGCTGCGGAACGAGTGCCCTTGAGATGGGACGAGATGGGACACGCCGGGACGACGAATACTCGACTGGTTGAACGCGATTTTGTCGTTGGCCAACAGCACGCCATCGGCAAGCCAGTCCTGCACCGCCAGATTTGCGAGATCTGGCAAGAAGTGCTGCGCCGCGATTCCGTGGGCATCGATGACCATTTTTTCGAGTTGGGTGGTCATTCCCTATCCGCGATTCGAATCCTGGCCAAAATGCGGCTCCACCTGGGTTTCGATATCGGGCTACCGGTCCTTTTACAAAATCCCAGCGTTCGCGCCCTAGCCTCTACCCTCAATGGCCTGATCAGCGGCGTCCAAAACCGGGAGCCGCGACTCATTTCGGTAAAAGGAGACGGCGACCTGCCGCTTTCCAGCGCACAACGCCGCCTATGGCTCATCGACCAGTTGGACCCGGCGAACACCGCCTACAATGTGCCTACCGGGTTAAGCTTCAACGGATCTGTCGCTGTTTTGTTTTTGGAGCAGGCGCTTCAGGGTCTCGTCGTGCGCCACGAGACTTTGCGCACGAGGTTCGTGAACCATGGCGGCAAAGCGTTCCAACGGATTATGGAGCCAGAGAGTCCGGTTCTCCCGGTAGTGGACCTGAGCGGTTTGGAAAAGGCGCCGCAAACGGCCACCGCGGCAAGGTTATCCAAGGAGGAAGCCGGCATTGCTTTTGACCTGGAGCGAGGGAGCCTATACCGTTGCCGACTGCTGCGCTTCTCGTTCCAAAGCCATGCCCTCTTGACAACCCTCCACCACATCATTTCCGATGACTGGTCGATGGACCTGTTCTTCGAGGATATGGGCAAAGGCTACAGCGCATCGGTTTTGGGCGCCCAACATCATCCGGAACGCCTGGCCGTGCAGTACGCGGACTACGCCCACTGGCAACAGGCGCGTTTGGCCGGTGAACGCGCCCGAGCCCACCGGGCGTTTTGGCGCGATCGACTTTCGGGACAACTTCCCATCCTGCCCACGGACAGGCCTCGAACGGCCAACCAGGGTTTCGAGGGCCGGGTAGAACCCGTTCATTTGGACGGGAAGCTATTGAAAAGTTTGCAGGCATTTGCCCGGCAAAACGACGCCACGCTCTTTACCGTGCTCCAGGCCGCTTATAAACTGCTGTTACATGCCTATTCCGGCCAGGACGATGTGATCACGGGTACGCCGATTGCCAACCGCGATCGGGCGGAAACCGAGGGTTTGATCGGTTTCTTCGTCAATACGCTGGTTCTGCGCACCGACCTTTCCGGGAAGCCAAGCCTGGAAGAAACCATGCAACGGGTCAAAAAAGACACTCTCGACGCCTTTGCCCATCAAGAGACGCCATTCGACCAACTGGTCGAGTTGATGGCAACGGAACGGGCGGCAGGCGTACAACCGCTATTTCAAGCGGGATTCGCCTATCAAGCCGCCCGCAATATTGACTGGCCCTTTGCGGGCGCGCGTGCGGCTCTGATCGAACGCGAACGGGATATCAGCCTTTTTGACTTGTTGCTGGTCTTTCGCGAACCCGACCAGCAAAACGCGGACCCATCCAAAAGCCGGCCCGCCTTTTTTAACTACAGGCCCAGCCTTTTCAAACGCTCGACCATCACCGCCATGGCGCATGCCCTGCCGGAAATCCTGGCAGCCATGGTGGCGGAAAAGAGAGGGCGGGCGGTGGACCTGCCATGCTTCGATCGGTTGGCCCGAGTTCGGTCGGCGCGCAAAAGGCCGTCCGAACCCACTCACTCATTAGGCGATGAGAGCTCGCGGTTTCTCTCCATCGGCCGCCCGTTCGACAGCGCCGAGGTTTTTTTGATGGATCGCCGGCTACACCCCATTCCCATCGGGTTCTTGGGCGAGCTTTGTATCGGCGGTCCGGGCCTTGCGAGAGGCTACCTGACCCAACCGGCCCTCACCTCTCAGAAATTCGTGCCCCACCCGTTCTCGCGCGCGCCGGGTGAGCGAATCTACCGCACCGGCGATATGGCCCATCACTCGAGTAAAGGCGATATCGATTTCGCGGGCCGTGGCGACCAGCAAATCAAAATTCGCGGGTTCCGGGTGGAGTTGGGTGAAATCGAATCAGTATTGCAGGATTTCCAGGGCGTACACAAGGCGGTGGTGCTCGCGACGCGGCTCCAACCCGGAGACGATCGCCTGATTGCCTATATCCAAAAGGCCGAGAGCCCTAGCCAAATCGATGCGGCTGAACTGCGCGGATTTCTGGAAACGCGACTGCCCTACCATATGCGCCCCTCGGCTTGGGAAATTCTGGAGCGCCTTCCCCTCACCGCCAATGGGAAAATCGACAGGATCGCTTTGAGCCGGCGGCCACCGCCCAAGATGGATACACAAAGCAGGGAAACTCGAGATCTGCCGCGCTCCGACGGGGAGGCCCTTTTAGCCGATATCTGGAAGCAAATTCTCGGCATTGAACGGCTGGGAAACCTCGATAATTTTTTCCAAATGGGCGGTCACTCCTTGCTCGCGGCCCGCCTTTTGGCGCGCATCACGGAAGTATTCGGTGTGACCATTCCCATGAAAACTCTCTTCGAAAATCCCACCGTCGCGGATCTCCACAAAGCAATGGCTGAGTTGGCGCACAAGAACTCCCATTCGTCGCTCGGCAAAGGC
>JBGTRP010000988.1:0-2701 GCA_041940685.1 Acanthopleuribacteraceae bacterium | reverse complement strand
AACGCCACACGGCCGCACCCACGGAGAATCAAACCCCCTCCTCCCCGCCACCCCTTCCCGCCGCGCTCCTCTTCGACGACGTCACCGAACCTTTGCGCCATTCCGGCCGGTTCCTGCCGGCGTGGGAAGAGCAGGGCATCCGCGTCTTCTTCGACGCCCTGGCCGCGGCGCCCGCGTTCGAACCGCGGCCGGGCGAGACCGGTAATCAATTGAACCCGTTTGGAAGGAAGACTCGGGTCAAGGGGAAGATAGACACCGCCGGACTTGAGGACCGCCAGCAGGGCGATGACCAATTCCGGACCACGGTCAAGGTGGACGCCGATCTCCGTTTCGGGCGTCACGCCGATTTCCAGAAGATGGTAGGCCAGTTGATTTGCCTTGCGGTTGAGCTCGCCGTAACCGAGTTGACGCTTTTCCCAAACCAGGGCGATGCGGTCCGGCGCCGCGGCGGCCCTGTCCTCGAAAAGGCCGTGTAGGCATCGTTCCCGGGGATAGTCCGCCAGGGGCGCATTCCACTCCAATAAACAGGATTGATATTCGGCCGGGGTGAGCAAGGGCAAGCGGTCCAAGCGGGCGGATGGCTCATCCACGACCGCTTCCAGCAGCTTTTTTAGATGACGGGCCAGGCGCTGCATCCTGTTTCTTTCGAACAGGTCTTCGCTATATTCCAAATCCGCGCCGAGCCCGTTCTCCCGCGGGTAGAAGGTAAGGGTCAGGTCGAACTTGGCGGCCGCGGTCCGGGGTTCGGCCATGTGGACGGTTACACCCGGTAACGACAGAGGGGCCGTGGGCGCGTTTTGCAGAACGAACATCACCTGGAAGATGGGCGTGTAGGAAAGGCTGCGTTCAGGCTTGAGCTCGTCGACCAGTTTTTCGAAGGGCATGTCCTGATGGGCGTAAGCTTCCAGGGCGGTACGGCGGACCGAGGCTAAAAACGAGGCGAAGCTCTGGTCCTTTTCCACGCGGGAACGCATGACCAGGGTGTTGACGAAGAAGCCGATCAAGCGTTCCAACTCGGGTTGGCGCCGGTTGGCGATCGGGGTCCCCAGCGCGATGTCCCGCTGGTGGCTATAGCGGTACAGCAACGCCTGAAACGCCGCCAAAAGGGTCATGAACAGCGTGGCGTCGTGCTCGCGGCCCAAGGCCTCCAGCGAACGGGTAAGTTTCGCGGAAATCTGGAAACGGTGCAAAGCGCCCGCCTGGGTGCGCACCGCGGGACGAGGCCGGTCGGTGGGCAGGTCCAGGTAGCCGGAAAGGCCCCGCAAGCGTTCTATCCAGTAATCGCGCTGTTGGCGGAAGGCCTCGCCTGCCAGCCACCGCTGTTGCCAATGGGCGTAATCCGCGTATTGAATCGGCAGTTCGGCGAGTTCGGGACCTTCACCGGAAGCATCCCACAAAACATGGCGGTAGCCGGCCGCCAGTTCCTCGATGAACAGGCCCATGGACCAACCGTCCGAGATCAGGTGATGCATGTTCGCCAACAACAGGTGGCGCTCCGGGGCGAGGCGCAGCAGGGTAAGGCGGAACAGGGGCCCGCGGGCCAGATCGAAGGGCCGCGCGGCATGCAGATCGGCCAGGTTTTGAATGGCCGCTTCGCGCGACGCGGCTCCTACAATCGACCAGTCCAGGAACGTCATCGGCTCCGGGCTGAAGGGTGAAATCACCTGGATGGGTTCTCCCTCGATGGCCGCGAATCCCGTGCGCAAGGTTTCATGGCGCCGAACCAGGTGGGCGACCGCGCCTTCCAGGCCACCGGCCGACAACTTGCCTTCCAGGTAAAGCTTGGCCGGGATATGGTAAGCGCCGGTCCCGCCCTCCAACTGCTCGATAAACCAAAGCCGCTGCTGGGCGAAGGAGGGAACCGCGGGCGCGGTGCGCGGCCGTGGCGGGATCGCCTCCAAGCTGGCGCCGGATTGGGCCATCCGTTGTTCCAAGTCCAGCGCGAGATCGGCAAGGGTCGGAGCTTCGAAGGCTTGCAACAGCGGCAGCGCCACACCCAATTTCTTTTTCACGCGGGCCACCATCCGCGTGGCCAACAGGGAGTGGCCGCCCAAGTCGAAGAAATGATCGTTGGCGCCTACCCGTTCCAGCCCGAGCAACTCTTGCCAAATGAGCGCCAACTGGCGTTCCATCTCGGTGGTGGGCGGTTCGTAACCACGATCGGAGAGTTCCGGGTCACCGGGTTCGGGCAGAGCGTTTACATCGATTTTGCCATTGGGTAGCCGGGGCCATTGGTCCAACAAAACGAAATGACCCGGAACCATATATTCGGGAAGTCTCGCCCTGAGGTGGTCGCGCAGTTCGTGGACCAGATCCGCGCGGGCCGCCTCCCCACCCGGGGTTTGCGGCGCTTTGTCCCTGGAAAGCGGCGTGCGCGAGGCGTAGACATTGTAGATCACGGTTCCCGCCAGTTCGGGATCCTGGTCCACGATGTGGTGGAAGCCCCGTGCCTTCAGAAGTGCGACGATCTCGGCCAGGGCGCCGTCCTGGTCGTGAACCTCCACCACCATCTGCTTGATTTTGGGCCAATCCGTAGCGGCGATACCGCGCAACACATCGCGTTCGCTTTTCTCTACATCGACCTTGAGCAGGGCGACCTCCCGTCCGGGTAGGTACTCGTCGAGCACGTCCGCCAGTCGCAATTGCGACACCTCGGCCACCGCCCCCTCGTACCAATTCTCCTCGATACCGGCGCGGTGAC
>JBGTRP010000987.1:0-2704 GCA_041940685.1 Acanthopleuribacteraceae bacterium | reverse complement strand
CCCAAAAGCGCCAGGCGCGGGAACCGGTCAAGAAGCGAGTCTCTGGTTTCACTCCGCTCATGGCTTCTCCTCGCCAGAAGCGTCTATCCCGGAGCCTTCAACCAGTTTTTTTTGCGCGTTATGGTCGAAGATGACGCGGTGGGCCAAAACCTCGAGGCCGGCTTTCGCGTGGATGCGATCGAAATCCTCTCCCGTCAAAACCGGACCCGACTGCCAGAGGGCGCCCCATTCATCCCGGAAAGGCTCTCTCGCCGCCGAGGAGTAAAGGATTCCCTTGAAAATGAAATTGCTGCCGCCCTTGGAGAAAGGGACCACCTCGCGGCTTTCGTTTGCAAGGAACAGATGGGTGCCGTATACGCCCAGGGGAATCTCGATGCCCAGCAGATGAAGGACAGTGGGAAACAGGTCTTGCAGCCCTCCGACAATTCCCTGGTAGCTTTTGTCCCCGTTGGCAATCAATCTTTCCTCTCCGGGGATCAGAACCACGAAGGGGATCCGCTGCTCGCGCATGGCGCCGGGATCGATGCCCAAGGTTTCGCGCAGGCGGGTTCGTTCGCTTTGCGGCAGGGGCGCAATATGATCGCCGTAAATTACGAAAACCGTCCGTTGCCAGAGCCCGTGTTCCTTCATTTTCTCAAAAAATAAGGCCAGCGCCCGATCCGCATAGGAACAGGATTGCAGATAGCGGGCCGCCATCGATCCGTTGGGAAAGGGGAGATCCAAAACCGCTTCATCCTTGGGAAGGAACCCGTAGGGATGGTGGCTGGTCAAAGAGATGAGGAAGGCAAAAAAGGGTTCGTCCAACTCCGCCAACGCGTCGCCGCTTTGCTCGAAAAAGGGCATGTCCGGAATTCCGAGACCGGCCTTTTTGCCTGCAAAGGAATTTTCAAATCTCAGGAGCTCGAACCCCAGGGCCGGATGATTGACATCCCGATTCCAAAACGAGGCCTCGTTCCCGTGAAAAGAGATGGTGCGATAGCCCGCATTCTTCAGAGTGAGCGGTAGTCCCAACAATTGTCGATGGGAGGGGTGGTGAAGCGAAGCGATCTGTCGGGTATCGGGCAGCAAACCCGTCAGCACGGAGAACTCGGCATCCGAGGTGCCCCCTAATCCCGCGTTATCCAAAATGAAATTCCAGCTCAGACCCGCGGCCGCGGCGCGGTTCAGGGTTGGCGTAATCTCCACTCCATCCACATATAGGTCCAGCAGGAAATGTTGAAAGGCCTCCATGGATATGACCACCAGATTTCTGCCGCGTGCGAGGCCCTCGTAGGGGCTGGAAACCGCGTTTAATCTTTGGCGCTCTTGGAGCACCAGGCTAACAAGGGTCATTTCCCGCGAGTCGGGCTCCCGTGGGCCGAGGCGGTTTCCCAAGGTATCGAAGGCATCTCGCAAGTGAAAATTGAATACGCCGAAATGGGTGGCGAACTCCTTGTTCGAGCTCATGAAGATGGGCACGAAGTCCTCGATCGCGGTAGCGTCTCCGGCGGGGGTCGCCAGAGGGCCCCGCGCTTGACGCTCAAGATAAAGATTGGGTAGGGAAAAGGCCGTGCGCAAGGCCAGGAGACCCGCCACAAAAAAGAGGACGGCCCAAAGCTTGTCCAGGGCAAAAAAACGTGGGTTTCGGCTCAGGCTCAAGGATTGATGCCGATTGAGAAACCAGCCGAAGCAGGCAAAAATCAGGAAAAAACCAACCCTGAGCAGGTCGGCCGCGCCCAAGGACGCCAGCACGCTGGTGCGCACATCCCAAACCTGGTCAATGGCCTGGAAGCCACTGATCGCGATTACCGAGGCGAAAAAATCGTGATACACGCGATCGGCCACCAAAACGAGCGCGGACAGGCTCCCCAGCAGGGCAATTACATACCAGCGCCAGCGGGTGAAAAACAGAAAGGCCAAGCCCAGGCAGCCAAAAGGCCAGGCCAGGCGCCAATAGGATCCCGGTAACCATCCGCCCATCGAGCCGCGCATCCAGTGATCGGCCTGTAGCATGGATGCCGCGGCGCGCGGGTCGGAGAGGGTTTCGAGCAGCGATCCTTCCATACCGTGGAGCATGCTCAAAAAAAGCGCGGCGAACACCCACTGCAAGGACTGCCAGAGCGCGAGATTCCGCGGGGTCGGCGCGGCAGAGCCGTGGGAAGGCTCGGGAGGCGTAGTCATCGCCACAATCCAGTCGTCAGGTCCCGTTATCCGGTTGCGGCTTTTTGTTTTTTGAGGATGCGGATGGCGAAGAACAGCAGGCCCAGACCCGCCAAGCCCAGACCCAGGCTGAGCCAGATATAGGATTTGTTTTCCTGCTGGGGCAACTCGGGCATTTCCAGTTGCGGGTTGAGGCCCAAAAGCTCCAGGTAGGAAATCACCTCGTAGCTTTCCGCGTTTTCCGCGGCCGTCTCCACGATGTTCACCGCGTTCAAGGCCGCAGTAATCGGTTCTATTTCATCCCGATAGGCGGATTCCGTGGCCTTGAGGGAAAAAACCAGCGCATCCTGGGCCGTGGCCCAAACTTTTTTAATATAAACGTAATTGCCATCTTCTTCTGCATAGCGCATGCCGATGGCGAAAGAGTTTGTCTCCGCATCCAAGCTGGGCGGGAGGATCAGCGTTGCCTGACTCTCCACCGGCTGTAGCGTGTAGAGGTGGTTTTGGGAATAAATGCCGTAGAGCTCTTCTTCGCTTAACGCGGGCTCCAGAACAAAGGCTTGAA
>JBGTRP010000986.1:0-2707 GCA_041940685.1 Acanthopleuribacteraceae bacterium | reverse complement strand
GAGGCGTAACCAAATCCAGTCTTATGCTGGGGTTGGGGGAAACGCGGCGCGAGGTGCTCGATGCGATGGCCGACCTGCGCGCGGCCGGGGTGGACGTGGTGACGTTGGGGCAGTACCTGCGCCCGAGCGCCAAGCACCTGAAGGTGGAGGAATACGTCACGCCGGAGGCCTTCGACGAATTGGCGGATCGGGCGCGTGAAATGGGATTTTTATACGTGGCCTCGGGACCGCTGGTGCGCTCTTCCTATAAGGCGGGCGAATATTTTCTGGCCAACCATCTCGCGCGCCAAAAGGCATACGGGCTGCGTGGGGTTTTAGAGGTATAATGCGGAGTTCCTGATAGGATTTGATGGAGAAAGGTGAAGGAGTCGTTCATGGCTGTTGAGTTTCAATTACCCGAAATCGGGGAAGGTGTGATGGAGGGAGAAATCGTGGAGTGGCACGTGTCGCCCGGCGATCAGGTCACCGAGGACCAGCCCCTGGTGGCGATGTTGACGGACAAGGCCACGATCGAAATCGCCTCCACGTTTTCGGGTGTGGTGGACGCGATTCACGGGGAACCCGGCGATGTGGTCGAGGTAGGCAAGCTGTTGTTGACCTACACGGATTCGGATGAACCGGCCGAGGCCTCTACTCCGGAGCCTGCTCCTAAAAACGCCGGTCAGGCCAAGAGCGAAGCGCCCGAAGCAACCGGAGCCCTGGAAGAGTTCAAGTTGCCCGAGATCGGGGAAGGCGTCATGGAAGGTGAAATCGTGGAATGGCATGTGTCGCCCGGCGACCAGGTCAGCCAGGACTCGCCCGTGCTTTCCATTTTAACCGACAAGGCCACGGTCGAAATTACCGCCCATGGCGACGGCACGGTCTTGGAGGTCAAGGGGCAACCCGGCGACATCCTAGAAGTGGGCGAGGTGATTATGAAGCTCCGCACCGCGGGCGGCGCCGCGCCCGCGCCTGAGGAGGCCGCCGCCAAGCCCGCGCCGAAGCCCGAACCCTCCGCCCCGGCCAAATCCGCCGCGGCTCCCGATCCCCGGGTACCCATTAAGGACAATCCCTCCATCAGCGCCTTTGGCACGCCCTTGGCCACGCCGGCCGTACGCAAATGGGCCGCGCAAGAGGGGCTCGATCTGCGGGCCGTTCGCGGCAGCGGACCCAATCACCGCATTACCCGCGCCGATGTGGAGGCCGCGCTGAAGGCGGGACCGGCCGCGCCGACGCCAAAGGCGAGCCAGGCGCCGGCCGGGATTGGAGCCGGGGAGCGGCGCGAAAAAATCAGGGGATTGCGCAAGGCGATCGTCGCATCCATGTCCAAATCCAAGTCCATCATCCCCCACTTCACCTATGTGGAGGAAGTGGAGATGGATCAACTGGTGGCCATGCGCTCGCAATTGAAGCCCGTGGCCCAGGAGGCGGGCGTCAAACTCACCTACCTGCCCTTCATCTGTAAGGCGGTGGTACAGGCGCTGCGGAAGTTCCCCATTTTGAATGCGATGGTCGACGATGAGGCCGGTGAAATTGTCTATCACGGGGATTACAATTTGGGTATTGCCACGGCCACCGAGGCGGGCCTGACCGTGCCGGTGCTCAAACACGCCAATCAGAAAACCATCGTGGAAATCGCGGGCGAAATTGCCGAGCTTTCCGACCGCGCCCGCAACAAACGCTCCACCATGGAAGATATCAGTGGCGGCACCTTCACCATCACCTCCTTGGGCAGGCTTGGCGGCCTGTTCACCACGCCGATCATCAACCATCCCGAAGTCGCCATCGTCGGCGTCAACAAGATCATGGTCCGGCCCGTCTGGGATGGCAGCCGGTTCGTTCCGCGCAAGATGATGAACCTGTCGTCCAGCTTCGACCACCGCGTCATCGACGGCTGGGACGCCGCCGTCTTCGTGCAGCGGCTGAAGGAGCTGCTGGAGACGCCGGCGACGCTCTTCGTGGATATGTGACGTGATGTTTGTGATGCCTGAACAAAACGGGTCATCCCGGACGGAGCGAAGCGGAGATCCGGGATCCATGCCTGAACCTTCTTCGGAAACGCTCCGGCATGGATCCCGGGTCTCCCTGCGGTCGCCCGGGATGACGACGTGGTTCCGTCGCAAAAATCTCTCCGGCAATGGCGGAGCCTCAGCATGACCGAGATCACCTGCAAGCTCCTCGTCATCGGTGCCGGCCCCGGCGGCTATGTCTGTGCCATTCGCGCCGGCCAGCTCGGCATCGACACCGTCATCGTCGAGAGCGGCAAGCTCGGTGGAAGCTGCCTCAATGTCGGCTGCATCCCCTCCAAGGCGATGATCCACGTCGCCGAGGAGTTCGAGAAGGCGGCCGAGGCTGCAGCCGGCAAGACGCCCTTCGGCCTGACGGCGGCCGAGCCGGCGCTCGACCTGAAACAGGCCGTGGCCTGGAAGGACGGTATCGTCCAGCGCCTCAACAACGGCGTCGCCGGGTTGCTGCGCAAGGCGCGGGTCAAGATCGTCCACGGACGCGCCCGTTTCCGCGACGGCAAGACCGTCGCCGGAGCGCTCGAGGCGATCACTCCGGAGGGCATCCGCACCACCAACGCCAGTGGGCCGTTCGATCCGCTCAAAGTTTCAATTCGACATGCCGGCCGACTTTGCGAAGTCCTCGCCCCAAACACCTTTGAGTGCTTTGCTGAAACGGGTAGTTAACCCGATCGCTGAGATCGAGCGACCGCCGCAGCGATGAT
>JBGTRP010000985.1:0-2715 GCA_041940685.1 Acanthopleuribacteraceae bacterium | reverse complement strand
TTGCCTTACACCGCTATTTGCTTTCCAAACTCCGCGAGCGCCGGGACGGCTCCAAAGGCCCTTTTCCCGTGTGGCGTCCGGATTCAGCGGTTTTGGAGCATGCCAATCTAACGCATTTGGCGCGGCAATTGGGCTTTGATGGTTATCGCGAACTGCATCACTGGTCCAGCACCAAGCGGGAGGCGTTTTGGCGAACCTGCATCGAAAAACTGGGTATTGTGTTCCAATCCCCTTACCAGCGGCTACTGGATTTGGATCGGGGCCCCACGAAGCCCCGTTGGCTGGTTGGCGCAACCATGAACATTGCCGAAAGTTGTTTTGGCGCCAAAGGCGATCAAACGGCCATGATCTTTCAGGAGAAGGAAGGAGCCGAGTTCGCGTCCTACAGTTACGAAGCCCTGAACCGCTGGTCCAACCGGGTCGCCAATGGGCTCCAGGCACTGGGGTACCAAAAGGGCGACGCCATCGCGGTGGATATGCCCATGAACGCGGCTTCCGTGGCGATTTACCTGGGCATCGTCAAAATGGGAGGCGCGGTGATTTCCATTGCCGACAGCTTCACTCCCACGGAGATCGCGACGCGTCTGCGCATCGGCCGCGCTCGGGGCGTTTTCACCACCGATGTATTGATCCGCTCCGGGAAACGCCTGCCCATGTACGCCAAGGTGGTGGAGGCCAACGCTCCGCGGGCCGTGGTTTTGCCTGCCGGAGATGGGGGGGAGTTGAAGTTGCGCGAGGCGGATCTCGCCTGGGACGATTTTTTGAGCGATTCTGAAACCTTCGAGCCCGTGCCCTGTGACCCCTCGGATAGGGTTAACATTCTTTTCTCCTCCGGCACGACCGGCGATCCCAAGGCCATTCCATGGGATCACACCACCCCCATCAAATGTGCGATGGACGGTTGGCTGCACCACGACATTCACGGGGGCGATGTGGTGGCCTGGCCCACGAACCTGGGCTGGATGATGGGGCCCTGGCTGATTTTTGCCACCCTGATCAATCGGGGGACCATCGCCTTGTACGGCGATGCGCCCACGGGCAGGGGATTCTGCGAATTTGTGAGCGAGGCGCGGGTGAATATGTTGGGCGTGGTGCCCAGCCTGGTCAAGGCCTGGCGTCAACAGGAAAGCATCGAGAGCCTGGATTGGCGCGCGATCAAGGCGTTTAGCTCCACCGGCGAATGCTCCAATGCCGAAGACATGCATTTCCTGATGGCCAAGGCCGGTTACCGGCCCGTGATCGAGTACTGCGGCGGCACCGAAATCGGCGGTGGTTATATCACCGGAACCCTGGTGCAGCCGGCTTCGCCGGCGACCTTCTCCACCCCGGCCCTGGGATTGGACTTCGAAATACTCGATGAAGAGGGTCTTCCCAGCGGGGAGGGCGAGCTCTTTTTAAAGCCGCCCTCGATCGGGCTCTCCCTGAGCCTGCTCAACAAAGACCATCAGCAAACCTACTACGCGGGCGCTCCGACCGGGTCGAGCGGCGAGCCCTTGCGCCGGCATGGCGATCAAATCGAGGCCATCGGCTCGGGATACTTTCGAGCCCTTGGCCGTGCGGACGATACCATGAACCTTGGCGGGATCAAGGTCAGCTCCGCTGAAATCGAACGCACGCTCAAGTCTGTCGCGGGAATTGACGAGACAGCCGCTATCGCGGTTCCGCCCATGGACGGGGGGCCCAGCCTGCTGGTCATTTACGCGGTGCTTTTACCAGGCGCGGAAAGCGATGCCGGTCAATTACGCCTGGAAATGCAAAAGGCGTTGCGCGCCAGGTTGAATCCGCTATTTAAAATTCACGAGGCGCGGGTGGTCGAGGCGTTGCCCAGAACCGCCTCGGGCAAGGTGATGCGGCGGGTGCTGCGCCAGCGATATTTGGAATCAATTTAGAGCTTGCCCAGAAACGCATTCTTTTTGACCACGAAACCACACGAAAGAGAACTACATAAGTTATTTAATTACGATTGATCACCGCAATCCCTTATGTTTTGTCTTCGTTTCGTCCGAGGTGAATTTTTTCGTTTCTGGAGGGGCTCGCTTCATCTTTCGCTTCACGGGCTCGCCGCTCAATGCCAATCGCCGATGGCGATGAAACCCGCCCAGTAAAAGGGATCGCGGTACCTCGGATGATCTCTCAAAGCCAGGCGGGCGTGGCGCAGGGCCGCGGAGGGCGCCATCCCTCTTTCCAACATTTCTTCATAGAAAATGGCCATCAATTCCGCGGTCGGCCGATCGCTGATGGGCCATAAGGTACCCACCACCCGTGGCGCGCCCGCTTGCATAAACCCACGTGCCAGGCTGATCAAGCCCTCGCCGCGCACGGCTTTCCCCACCGCGGTTTCGCAGGCGCTCAGGGTGACGAGCCGCGCCTTGAGGCGCATGCGCATGATGTCGCTGAGATAAAGAGCATCGTGATCCGCGCTCGTGGAATCGGCTGGAGACAAAAGCAAATGAGAGCGGCCGGGAGTTTCCTGGTCGATGATGCCATGAGTGGCAAAATGGATTTCCTGGTAGCGGGCGAGATTGGCGGATGTCGCATTCTCACGGTTGCATTCCCTGGCCAGGAAGGGTGAAACATCGCGGCGGCCGCGCGCGGCCTTCAGAATGGCCTCGGCCTCTTTCGAGGCATGGGGAAGGGCGTTGACGCCCAGGACCGGGTCGGCAAAAAGCGCCAACTCGCCGGCATTCTCTTCCGCTTCGGCCGGTCCGCTATCGG